>DATFNI010000172.1:0-11857 GCA_035266485.1 Balneolales bacterium | reverse complement strand
TGAGCAGTTTGACCGAAGAGTTGAAATCGGGTTGAGGCGCCGCGTTGATGGCGAACGTCTCGTCAACCGGGTAATCTGATGCTAAACCGCCAATCAGTAACAGCGATTTTCCATTCAGGTGCGATCTGAACTCACCCGGTTCAAGGAAAAATCGTTCCGGCGGTGTGAGATCCTCCTTCCTTTTCAGAGATTCATACTTCTCCTTAGCGTCATCAAATCGCTGGTCCAACTCACTGAAGAGGACGGGTGGATTAAACAGGATGATCAGCGTATCATCAGACAGATATTCGAAGATGTTATGCCGTTCTGCCTGGTCGAGCTGATCGCCGTTGGGAACGAGGAGAGCGTGATCGAGATAAGCGATAGAACGCTGCGAGTCGGCATCAAACTCACGGATGGAATCCACTTCGTCGCCAAAAAACTCCAGGCGGATTGGGTTCTCCCCTGAGAATGGAAAAATGTCGAGGATGCCACCGCGGAGGGCAAATTCACCGGGTTCATTTACAAAGGAGAGATGTCGGTACCCCTGATCGATCAGTGAGGCTTCGAGTTCCTCTGGTGGAATCTGGTCTCCTTTTTCAATCCGGATAGTGGCCTTTCTGAAGCTATCCGGGGAAGCCACCTTGTCGAACAACGCTTCCGGTGAGGTGACGACTGTCTTAGAAGCCTGTTCAATGATGGATTCGAGCGTCTCGGAACGCTGGACCGTGGCGTTGAGGTCCGGAATCTGTTTGGTATCGTACGGTTTCTGGTAGGTGGGGCTAAACAGGAATGAGTTAGCCACCTCAAGTTGTTCCAGATCAGACTTTAAAAACTGGGCATCCTCATGATTTGGACATACCACAAGCATGCTTCTGCCTTGTTTCTGCAGAAGTTGAATCAAAAAAGCAGAAAGAGAACCGATGAAATGATCAAGCTTAACAGTCTGTCGGTTCCTGATGTGTTCCTCAAGTTCTGCTAAAGGAATCGCACCTCTGACTGCCTGGGAAATATGTTGTAAAGCCATGCTGATGTAAAGGTTTCAATCCGGCTCAGCGTTCGTCCCGGTTAAACAGTAATTTGAAAGTAACAGGGCCACCGGATTGTGGCAACAAATGAAAGATATTCATCGACACGATATCGTCCGGGCAGCTAACGTAACAAATATCGAATTATGTTGTATATAATGAACTGCGATGCATTTTTAAATGCACCGCAGCTAAACAATTATGAAAATATCCCTTATGATCACGACTAACCCGCTGTGATCGAGGAAAAGAAACTGGAATAAATCAGTTAAGGACCTGGTTGATTTCCTTCCAATTAAGATCGAAAGCTTTTGCCACATCGGCATATACAATCTCACCATTAACGATGTTCAGGCCGCGTTCAAGTTCACGGTTATCTGATGCAGCTTTATGCCAGCCTTTGTTGGCGATCTGTATGGCGTAGGGCAGGGTGACGTTAGTCAGGCCCAGGGTAGAGGTGAACGGTACGGCACCCGGCATATTGGCCACGCAGTAATGGATGACATCATCGATCACAAAGATCGGGTCCTCGTGCGTGGTTGGTCGTGCCGTTTCAATGCAACCACCCTGATCGATAGCCACATCCACAATCACTGAACCCGGCTTCATGAGCTTGAGCATATCTTTGGTGATAAGACGTGGTGCCTTGGCTCCGTGGATCAGAACCGCACCAATGACCAGGTCGTAGGCCGGCAGTTCTTGACGGATCAGATGTTCGGATGAGGTGAGCGTGGTGACGTTGCGTGCCATATAATCATCAAGATGACGCAGACGAGCCACATTGATATCCATGATCGTAACGTTTGCTCCCATGCCTGCTGCGATCTTGGCTGCATTCACGCCAACGATGCCGCCGCCAAGAACAAGAACATTAGCCGGACGTACCCCCGGGATTCCACCCAGAAGGATACCACGGCCTCCCTGTGCTTTTTCCAGGTATTTGGCGCCTTCCTGCACAGCCATCCGGCCGGCAACCTCGCTCATCGGGATAAGAAGGGGCAGCGAATGATCGGCCCGTTCCACTGTTTCATAGGCTATAGCAACAATGCCTGAATTCATAACGGCATGGGTAAGCTCTTCGCTGGCCGCAAAGTGGAAGTAAGTGAACACAATCTGTCCATCCCGCATATAGGGATGTTCACTTTTGATCGGTTCCTTCACCTTCATGATCATTGCGGCCCGATGCCACACTTCCCCGGCAGTATCTACAATCTCTGCACCCACCTGGGAATAACTCTCATTTGGGAAGCCGCTTCCGAGCCCTGCATTGGTTTCAATCAGTACGTCATGCCCGTGTTTTTTTAATTCTAAAACACCGGCCGGGGTTAGTGCAACCCTGTTTTCCTGGGGTTTTATTTCTCTGGGAACTCCTATTAACATGAAAAATTTCCTTTACTTTAGAAGTGAAAAATCAATGAAATAATAATAATGATGCATTTCATGCTGACTCATAAAAAATCAGTAAAACATAGGAATATTTTTGAAAAAAAGCGTTAATACGTATCATTGCAATTTATAAGACAAACGGCTCGTTAATGGCCTGATGAAAATCAGGGCAGAGCTTTACAGACTAATCAGGCAATGATATCTCCCGATATATTTCGAAAAGTACGCCAAATTGAGATCCGGACTAAAGGTTTGGTACAGAACCTTTTTGGGGGGGAATACCAATCGGCTTTCAAGGGACGGGGTATGGTTTTCTCGGAGGTTAGAGAATACCAGTTTGGTGATGATATCCGGCAGATCGACTGGAATGTGACTGCCCGGACAGGACGGCCCCATATCAAGGTTTTTGAAGAGGAGCGGGAACAGACCCTGATGCTTTGCGTAGACATTTCTCCCAGCGGTTTTTTCGGCAGCCAAAATCAGAAGAAGCTGGATCTGTTGGCGGAGTTATCGGCCGTGCTGGCCTTTAGTGCGATCAACAATAGCGACAAGGTCGGTTTACTCTTATTTAGTGATAAGATCGAGAAGGTCGTCCCGCCGCGGAAGGGACGCAAACATGGTCTTCGTTTGATAAGGGAACTGTTTACGGTCAAACCGAACGGAAAGGGAACCGACGTGGGAGAAGCTCTCAATTATGCAAATAAGTTGCTCAAAAGAAGGTCGATCGTGATACTTGCCAGTGACTTCCAATCCCCTGATTTTTCCAGGGCGCTGAAGATTACCAATAACAAACATGACCTCGTGAATATTTACATTGAAGATCCCCTGGAGGCCGAATTGCCAAATATGGGATTGCTTCCGCTGCAGGATGCGGAGTCGGGAGAGGTGTTGTGGCTGGACAGTTCCAGCAAAAAAGTGCGTACGGAATACAAGGCGCGCCGTCTCCGTCGTAAACAGGATCTATTGAAAAGTTTTCTCCATATGAAGGTGGATAATGTGGCACTCAAAACCAACGAGTCGTTTGTGGAACCGCTTATGAAGTTTTTTGTAAGCAGAGCCAGACGATACTGATGAACATAATCCGTTACATGCGACGATTTTTTTTACTCACCGGGATCATACTGCTTGGGGTTTCTGCCCTCCATGCTCAGCAGGTTCAGAATTTCGTGCACATTGATTCCCTGAGAGTCGGGGATACGTTTAAATACATCATAACGACGCATGAAAATAAATCCTACGACGATATCCTTTTCCCGGATTCGACGGATTTTGGACATGATTTTGTCATACAGGATCAAAAACGATATAAAAAGGGGCCTTACTCCGACAGCCTGGTTTATAAATTGCAATTTTTTGGTCTTCGTGATACCCTCATCGCACCGGTCCAGGTAACGTTTGTTTCCGGCAATGATACCACGGCACGTCATCTCCTGCCTGTACCAGTTTATTTTAAAAGTGAGGTTAAGGACACGACTAATGCACAATTTAAGCCGCTAAAGCCGATTTATGATTTCTCCAGGGGGTTATGGCCCTATTTTGTGGGTCTCATTATCCTTCTCATAATAGGTTATCTCGCCTATCGCTACTACCGCAAGAAAAAAATGGAGCCGAAACCCGAACCGGAGCCGGAACCCGAACCGGAAATATTTATCGATCCCCTGGAAGAGCTCGAAGAATCGCTCATTCACCTGCGGAATGATCCGGATTTGCTGAATAAGGTGTTCAAACCGTTTTATTCACGATTGGGTGATTCTCTGCGCCAGTATTATGAGCGGGTCAACCTGATCCCGGCCCTTGAAATGACCAGCGGTGAACTCATCCGTGCCCTTCGTTCTGATTCTCTGGATCGTGAGATGATGGAATACACACGGAAGGTCCTCACAGAAGCCGATATGGTTAAATTCGCGAAGTTTACACCTACACTCGATCAGGCCTATGAAGACCTGGAGACGGCAAGCTTGTTTATGGAACGGGCGCGCCATGTCGATGGTCCGGAAATAAAGCATCGAAAGGAAGCCTTCGAGCAAAGAAAACGCGAGAAAAGGCAGCGCGAGCAAGCTGAAAAAGAGAAGGAGAGACAAGAGGCAGGTGATCCCCCCGAGAAGAGTCATGATGATTCGGTGGGGCAAGATGACGCCACAAGATCTGAAGAAACGTCACGTTAATTTGTTATGATCTGGAAAAATCCCGAATGGTTCTGGGCACTGCTGATAATTCCTGTGATAATTGCCATTTTCTGGTGGCGTCAGCGTAGCCACCGGCAACCCGTACTAACCTATTCCGATGTCAGCGACCTGAAAGGTATCGCCGGCAACTGGCGCCGGTATGGCAACTGGTTTGTACTGATTCTTCAGATTCTGGGTGTGGGGCTGGTAACCGTGGCGTTGGCACGTCCACAGCTGCAGAATGTACGCGTGCAGCGAAGCGCAGAGGGTATCGATATCATGCTCGTTCTCGACATGTCCACTTCTATGAAGGCCGAGGATCTCAAACCCAATCGTTTCCTCGCAGCCAAAAATGTGGCTACGGATTTTATCAATAAACGTATCTCGGACAGAATCGGACTGGTCGTTTTTGCGAGAAAGAGCTTTACTGTAGTACCACCAACACTGGATTATAGTCTGCTTAAGAGACAGCTCAGGGATGTCAAGATGGGGATCATCGAGGATGGCACGGCCATTGGCATGGGGATCGCAACAGCCGTGAACCGCCTGAAGGATATGAAAGGCAAGAGCAAGGTGATCATCATGCTTACGGACGGAGAAAATAACGCGGGGGAAATCGACCCGGTGACAGCCGCCGATCTTGCCAAAGCCTATGGTATCAAGATATATACGATCGGCGTGGGTACGCATGGGGTGGCACCGTACCCGGTAATGGACCCGATCTTTGGTAAACGATATCAAAATATTAAAGTGGATGTCGACGAGACGATGCTGAAGAAAGTAGCCGGAATGACCGGAGGGGAATATTTCCGGGCAACGAGTACGGATTCACTGGAGCAGATCTATAATCGCATCAATAAGATGGAAAAAACCAAGGTCGACGAGCAGATCTTTACTGATTACAAGGATCTGTATCCCAATTACCTGCTGCCGGGTATTCTGGCACTGGCATTTGCATTCATCGGGGATAAGTGGATCTTCCGCACGGAACTGGCTTAGACAGGGAGTCTGGATCTTCTCTAAAAACTACATTTTAAGCGATTAGATAGCCCGGTAACTCCGCATTTCATGCCGGATATGCCCCTCTTTTTTTGAGCAGTAATTTCACAATTAGCCGAAAACTGCTAGTTGAGTTGAATATCTTTTTTTATAATCTCATTAATATTCAACCTCAAGGCTAATTAATATGAAGAGATTACTACCTTATCTTGCAATTATGTGTTTCCTCGTTTTTACCGCATCTGTGTCGGCAAATGCTCAGAGCAGTCTGTATGAATTTGCGGGAAACCTGAAATCTTATAAAAAAACTCATGATCATTTTGAAGCTACCCTCAAGAATGGGGCCGTACGCATCAGTTATCTGAAGGGGGTCGGATTCCGGGTCCGCTATTCTTTTACGGGAACCTTCAGTAAACTTTTTTCCTATGCTACCGTCACCCCCATGCCGTCGTATGAATCCCTTTCTGTAAGTGACCGCGGAGACAGCATCCTGGTTAAAGCAGGTGATCTGACGGCGATCGTCCATAAAAAACCATTCCGCCTCTCATTCGCGAACAATGATGGCTGGGAGTTTATCCAGGAAACGTACGGGGCAGGCCACTCGGGCAAGAAACTGGCCCATATCATAAAGTGGGAGGACGGAACCCAGTTTTATGGTTTGGGTGAGCGCCCGGATGATTTGCTTCGCACCGGCAAGACCTACACCCTCTGGAACTCCGATACACCGGGTTATCCAAAAGGTACCGAACCCATCTATCAGTCCATGCCGTTTTATATTGGCTTAAATACCAAAGGCGCCTGGGGCATCTTTTACGATAATTCCTTCAAGACACAGTTCGACTTTGGCGGTCAGTTGAAGACGCATATCGGCTTCTACTCTGAAGGCGGAGAGTTGCGCTTTTACGTGTTCTATGGTCCGAAAATCAAACAAATACTGAAAGAATACACCACTTTAACCGGACGTTTCCCGTTGCCGCCCAAATGGGCACTTGGCTATCAACAGAGTCGCTGGGGATACTATCCGGATAAAGAGTTCTACCGTTTGGCATACGAGTTCCGCAGCCGGGAGATTCCATGTGATGTGCTCTATACGGATATCGATTACATGGATCAATACCGGGTATTCAGCTGGAGCAAGAGGTACTTCCCGCATCCGGTTGAGATGATGAGCAACCTGCGGAAGAAGGGCTTTAAAGTCATCCCGATTGTTGATCCCGGGATCAAAATTGACAAAAACTGGGATGTGTTCAATGAGGGTGTGAAGAAAAATGTATTTGTCAAATATCCCGGTGGTAAAAATTACGTGGGCACAGTTTGGCCCGGTAAAGTTTATTTTCCCGATTTTTCAAACCCCGTAACCCGCAAGTGGTGGGAAGGTCATGTTGCAGATTTCATCAAAATGGGCGTGGCCGGTGTCTGGAATGATATGAATGAGCCATCGGTCTTTGGTGGAAAAACGATGCCGAATTTTGTCGAATTTGACAAGGACGGGATGAAAGCCAGCGCATTGGAGATGCACAACCTGTACGGGCTCCTCATGGCGCGTTCCAGCTATCAGGGACAGTTGAGTGCCGATCCCAATAAACGACCGTTCATCATTACACGTGCTTCTTTTGCCGGTGTGCAGCGCTACTCGAGTATCTGGACCGGTGATAACAGCGCCAAGTGGCAAGACGTGAAGCTTACCATGCCGATGGTGATGAGTCTGGGCCTGGCCGGCGTCCCGGATGCCGGTTTCGATATCGGCGGATTCAATGGCAGTCCAACCGGACAAATGTATATGCGTTTCCTGCAGATTGGAATATTCATGCCGTTTTGCCGGACGCACACATCGATCGACACCCGGCGTCAGGAGCCTTGGAGTTACGGACAGATGTACGAATACATCAACAAAAAGATGATTCAGCTACGTTATAAGTTGCTCCCTGTGCTCTATACATCTTTTTACGAGCATACCGTTAACGGCAGCCCGATCATCCGGCCGCTTTCATGGGATTATCAATCGAACCAGAAGGTCTGGGGCATCGATAACCAGTTTATGTTCGGAGACCACATGATGGTCGCTCCGGTCGTGGATAAAGACGCCAATCAAAGAACGCTCTATCTGCCTAAGGGGACATGGTATCAATTCTTCACAAATAAAAAGTATGAAGGGGATCAGACAATCACTGTGAATGCACCTATTGATGCCGTGAACGTGTATGACAAAGTATTTACACATCCATATGCCGGACTCCCGTTGTTTGTTCAGGCCGGTGCGGTTATCCCGATGCAAGAGGTCCAACAGTATGTCGGCCAGAAGGATATTACCAACATGAACCTTCGCGTTTATGACGGTGCCTCCCGCAAGAGTGAGTTGTATGAAGATGACGGTCACTCGCAGAACTATCGTAACGGGGATTATCGCTTAACTACTTTCAGCACTGAATCCAGTGCCAAAGAGCTCAGTGTGAAAGTGGCAATGGACGGGAAATATGAAGGTGGCGCGAAGACATTCACCTGGGAAGTTTACGGTATCGATGAGAAACCCGCGGAGGTGAAAATCGATGGAAAGGGAATCGATTTCACGTATGATGAAGCGACCCACACGGTCTCATTTAAGACGGATGCCAGGCCAATGAGTGTAGAAATCACAAAATAGCCTGAATGACATTTTAAAAATAGTTAACGCAAGGGCCGTTAAACAGGAATTGTTTTGCGGCCCTTTTGCTTATCAATACAGTAACAATTTGAGCCGTGTCTCATGATTGGCTGTACCTTGCGGTTACACACATGGTTGTGATATAAACAGTGATTATAAATTGACCAGTACCATGAAAAACAAACGTGTAGTTTTCGTACTCATTTTATTTCTTGCAGCAGGCTGTGTCAGCACCTTTGCCCAGAGTGGTGTTTACCGGTTTGCCGGAAACCTCAGGAGCTATAAAAAAGTCGACAATGTGGTTGAAGTCCGATTGGATAATGCCAAAGTCAGGATTGCCTACCTGAAAGGAGTCGGGTTCCGGATACGATATTCCTTCACAGGGAAGTTTGGTCCCATGCTCTCATACGCAACGGTTGAGGACATGCCGCCAAAAGAAAATATTAAAATCGAGAAAAATGTAAGCGCTTTACTTTTGAAAGCCGGGGATGAAATTCTCAGGATACAACGCTCCCCATTTCGAATTACCTACGAATCCGCCGACGGTGATCAGTTCATGAAGGATTCTTTTGGGGCTGGCCACCAGGGTGACAAAATTTGTCATATGGTTCAGAGGGATCAGGATGAGGTTTATTATGGTTTGGGAGAACGTCCCTACCAGATGAATCGTGCGGGCGCGACCTTTACCTTATGGAATACCGATCATGGAGGATATTTGAGTGGAAGCACAGATCCTCTCTACCAATCCTATCCGTTTTACATTGGCTTGGCAAATAACAAGGCGTATGGTGTTTTTTACAACAACTCATACAAGACGACTTTTGATTTTGGCGGCCAGTTGAAGACCCACATCGGTTATTATTCCGAGGGCGGTGAACTGTGTTATTATGTTATCTATGGACCAGGCATAAAGGAAGTCTTGCAAAAATATACCAGACTCACGGGCAGGGCACCTTTGCCACCAAAATGGGCTTTGGGCTATCAGCAAAGCCGCTATAGTTATTATCCCGCCGAAGAGTTGAAACTGATTGCCCGGCAATTCAGGGCACGAAAAATTCCATGCGACGTTCTGTACCTGGATATCGATTATATGCATGGTTACCGGGATTTTACCTGGAATAAGAACTTTTTCCCTCACCCGACTAAGATGCTGTCGGAACTGAAAAAAGAAGGATTTAAAGTTGTAACGATCATAGATCCGGGTATCAAGAAAGACAGTACCTATTCTGTTTACAATTCCGGGTTAGAAAAAAATCTGTACGTCAAATATCCGAATGGCACCAATTATACGGGAGTGGTATGGCCCGGTAAGGTGGCTTTCCCGGATTTTTCAAAGAATGAGACCGATACCTGGTGGGGAAATCTGGTTTATAACTGGGAACAAAAAGGAGTCTCAGGTGTCTGGCTCGATATGAATGAACCCTCCGTCTTCGGTGGCAAGACCATGCCGGATATTGTCCTCTTCAACAATGATGGACATGAAACGAGCCATCTTCAGATGCACAACATTTACGGGTTGTTGGAGGCTAAGGCCACCTACAACGGCATGATGCGGCATGAGCCAAATAAGCGCCCGTTTATCCTTACACGTGCGGGTTTCTCCGGTACACAGCGGTACGCCGCCATGTGGACCGGTGACAACGTTGCCCGCTGGCAGGATGTAGGATTGACCATGCCGATGGTCATGGCAGAAGGGCTTGCCGGTGAACCATTCGATGGTTTTGATATCGGTGGGTTTGGCGGCTCACCGACCGGTGAGTTATACATGCGTTTCCTGCAGATAGGTGTACTGATGCCGTTTTGCAGGACCCACTCATCGAAAGGAACCGTCGAACAGCAGCCGTGGGATTATGGACATATGTACACGTTTATTAATACGAAACTGATCCGGTTTCGTTATAAAATTCTTCCGGATCTGTACACGGCTTTCTACGAGCACACCCAGACGGGTAGCCCGATTATTCGCCCCCTCGTGTGGGATTTCCAGAATGATCCCAGCACATATAACATCAACGATCAGTTTATGCTGGGAGATCACCTCATGGCCGCGCCAGTGATCCATCAGGGAGAAAACAACCGAACCCTGTATTTGCCGAAGGGTGAGTGGTACGGCTTCTTTAATGATTCAACGTATTCGGGTGGCAGGGAAATCACGGTGCCTGCTCCGATTCGGGCGGTGGATACGTACAATAAAATTTACACTCATCCGCTTCAGGGGCTGCCGCTGTTCGTCCAGGCCGGATCGGTTATCCCTATGCAGGAGGTTCAGCAGTATATTGGTCAGAAGCACATTACAAGCATGACCTTGCGTGTTTACAACGGCGCATCGGCAAAGAGTGAACTCTATGAAGATGACGGGCATACCCAGGATTATCGTCATGGCCAGTATCGGTTGACAACCTTCATGACAAAATCAGACAATGACCATCTGGACATCGATTTGAAAAGGGATGGCACCTACACCGGGGGCGTCTCAACATTTGATGTGAAAGTCATTGGCTTGCACCATGCTCCCCAATCTACTACGGTTGACGGCAAGAGCGTCGATGCCCATTATGACTCTGACACGGGTATTCTGGAATTCAAGATATCAGCCGATGCCAACAGCATTGCCATTCAAAAATAAAATGGAATAAAAATAAAAAGGGCGGTCACGATGATCGCCCTTTTGGTATAATTTCACATCCGTTAGCTTTTTTCTAACAACAACTAACAACTAACAACTGACAACTAACAACTGACAACTAACAACTGACAACTGACAACTAACTAACAACTACTTCGTCGCCAGCTTTTTTGTGAAGTATTCAAGTGTCCGTTTTAGACCCTCTTCACGGTGAATTTTTGCTGACCAATTGAGTATCTCGTTTGCCCGATCCGTATCGGGTTGTCGTACTTTGGGGTCATCCTGAGGAAGGGGTTTGAATACTATGTTGCTTTTGCTGCCGGTGAGTTTTACAATTTCTTTGGCAAAATCCAGGATGGTAATTTCTTCGGGATTACCAATGTTCACCGGATAGATATAGTCAGATTGAGACAGCTTGAAGATTCCGTCAACGAGATCGTCGACGTAGCAGAATGAGCGGGTCTGTGAGCCGTCCCCGAAAATAGTGATGTCCTCGCCCAGGAGGGCTTGCGACATAAACGTTGGAAGTGCACGGCCGTCTTCAAGTCTCATGCGGGGTCCGTAGGTATTGAAGATCCGAACGATACGGGTATCCACCCCATGGTAGCGATGATATGCCATGACAATAGCCTCGGCAAAACGTTTAGCCTCGTCGTAGACACCACGGATGCCAATAGGATTGACGTTGCCCCAGTATTCTTCTTTTTGAGGATGAATGAGCGGGTCGCCGTAGACTTCGCTTGTGGAGGCAAGCAAGAAGCGTGCTTCCTTGACTTTTGCTAACCCGAGAGCCTTGTGAGTACCCAGCGAACCAACCTTGAGTGTCTGAATCGGCAGCTCAAGGTAGTCTATTGGAGAGGCAGGGGATGCAAAATGAAGGACGAGATCCAGATCCCCATTGACGTGGATATAATTTGTGACATCATGCTTGATGAACGTGAAGTCATCATTTCCGATGAGGTGCTCTACGTTCTCAACAGCTCCGGTACTCAGGTTATCCATACAAATAACCCGGAATCCTTCTTTCATATAG
>DATFNI010000171.1:0-4201 GCA_035266485.1 Balneolales bacterium | reverse complement strand
TATCTTCCCTATCCCGGATATAAGCCTCTTCCCGGAGCTTTGGGAGAATACAATGGAAAATTTATGGCCAATCAGATGGTCCTCAGGGGTGGATCCTGCGTAACCCCCAAATCCCATATCCGGAAAACTTACCGTAACTTCTTCCACCCCGATTCACGCTGGCAATTCACGGGATTACGTTTAGCCAAAGACCTTTAATCATCAGTAAATAATCTAATTATTCTTCTATGGAATCGACTCCCCTGACCATCACACGTATGCGTGACGAGGTCCTGCAAGGTCTCAATGACTCATATAAAACCATCCCATGCAAATACTTATATGATGAAAAAGGGTCCGAATTATTCGATCAGATTTGTGAGCTCGAAGAGTATTATCCAACAAGGACAGAATTGAAAATTATGGAGGACCATATTGACGAAATTCTCAGTTTTGTCCCCAAAAATTCTTTACTCATCGAATTGGGAAGTGGAAGCAGTCTGAAGACGCGACTGTTATTGGATAATCATCCCAAACTGGCCGGTTATGTTCCTGTAGATATTTCAGAGGAATTTTTACTTGATACTGTTGAGCAGCTGAGGACGCGATATCCGGAAATTCCGATATTACCCATGGTAGCCGATTACACTCATCCTTTTGAGATTACAGATCTGGATTTGCCGCACGATCATGTTGTGGTTTATTTTCCGGGTTCAACGATCGGGAATTTCCTGCCGTCACGTGCGGAAACCTTTCTCAGGCAGATCAACAGTATTTGTGAAAATGAGGGGGGACTCCTGATAGGAGTTGATCTCAAAAAAGACCCTGAAGTTCTGGAAAAAGCCTATAACGATAGTAAAGGCATCACGGCAGCGTTCAACAAGAACATACTGGTTCGGATCAATCGCGAACTTGAGGCAGATTTTAATATAGACCATTTCAGGCATGAAGCTGTATACAACCGGGCATTGGGCCGTGTAGAGATGCACCTGATTAGTTCGGAAGATCAGCAAGTACATATAAGCGATGAGATAATCCACTTTGATAAGGGAGAATCAATCCATACGGAAAACTCATATAAGTATGAGAGCCATGGATTCAGTGAAATGGCCCGTAACGCCGGATTCGAAACACAAAAAGTTTGGACGGACAAGAACGGCTATTTTGGAATTCTCTATCTCTCCACAATCGACTGAATCAGTCCCGCAAGAGACAAAATCTTGTACCCTGCTTCATTATTTGCATACCTATTCAGATAAGGCCCTTTATCCGGTTTAAAACCACGATACAGCGATCACTACTACAAGCAAAATTGTACCTGAATATAATAGGGCGGTGGGCAAAAAATGGGCATGGTTTATGGTCCACGCTACTCCTGACGGTCGGTTAACAATTATCCTGTGATCCTCCTGATTGAAGTAGATGATATTCCACTTCCAGAATTTCCTGTCTATTTGAGGCTCATCTTTGTAGACGCTGGCACCCATGGTTTGATAAAGCTCATCACAGGATGAACGCAAAATGCGACTGTCAGTCATAAAGTTGGTCATAAGGATCAAAAGTACCAACACAGGCAGTATCAATTGGGCGTGTAACCCAAAATCAATACTCTTATAGTCTAGTTCGTAATTAACCAGGATGATATACAAGACCAAAAAAACAAATAGATTAATCGTCAGCAACTTGTCTCTCTTCTTAATGTACTTACGAACCCTCAAACTCCAGCTCGAATCCCTGGCATACCTTTTCAATTTGTTCAAAAAGTTATCAGAATTTTGAATGAGCATTTGGTAGGCAACCAGTACAGCTAATGCTATTGCTATATATATGCTGAGAAACAAAAACTTAGATATGAAAATTGACGTGAGACCAATAAAACGGCCGGGGATGGGGCTAAATTCGGACTCATGTCCAAATTTTATGATAAGCCAGATGAATGAAATTAAGGTAAGGGAAAGATAATAATGACTTGCCCCCCTGATGTAGGGATTCAACGTTTCCGCTCTCATAGGTCATGCTCAAGTAAGTGATAGTTATAGGAGTGTTCGGTCTATGAAGCTAAATTAATGATATCACAGTGTCAATAGGCAAACGATTATCATCCTCCATTTTTAGGTAAAATATAGACAACCTGGTGTATTACAGACCCGTTCGACAGCTAATACCATGGCAAATCGGCATATGTGATTATTCCTATTGGAAATCAGGCATAATGCAAATATGTTGTATGAATGGCATACGAGATAATCCGTCTTCGTTCGGTTAGTAAACGCTTTGGTGATATCGAGGCCGTACATCCCATTTCACTGGTAATCAACGAAGGAGAAACTTTCGGCTTGATTGGTACCAGCGGCAGTGGCAAGACAACCACGCTCAGGATGATTAACAGGCTTATCGAACCCAGTAGCGGAAGCATTACAATTAATGGGGAGGATATCCTGGATCAGGACCCGGTGCGGTTACGACGTAGTATCGGGTATATGATTCAAAATGTTGGCCTTTTTCCACATTACACGATCGGGGAGAACATTGCAATCGTTCCCAGACTTTTGAATTGGAAACCGGACCGTATTAAGGAGACGGTACACAGGAACCTTACTCTTGTCGGATTAGAACCTGAGCGATTCATGAAACGTTATCCGCATGAATTGAGCGGTGGCCAGCAGCAACGAACGGGTCTGGCAAGAGCACTGGCTGCCGATCCTCCAATCATCCTGCTCGACGAACCATTCGCCGCTAGTGATCCAATATCACGAGCAGATCTCATCAATGAATTCAAAAAATTGCGCTCCCGGGTTAAAAAGACGATGGTATTGGTGACGCATGATATACCTGAGGCTTTTGAGTTATGCGACCGGATGGCATTGCTTGATGAGGGATTTCTTCAGCAGACCGGAACCAGGGAAGATCTGCTCTTTCGACCTGATAATGAATTTGTGCAAAATTTTTTCGACTCCCATCGTCTGTCCCTCGAAATCTCCATCACAACTCTGGCCGGTATCCTTCCCTACCTCGTACACAAAGAGGCGGAAACTTCAGATCTGAAGTCTGAATATCAGGTCGACCAATCCATCGGTACGGTTCTGAATAAAATATCCACTTCCTCTAACTATGGTACAGGAATTCGCATTCGGTTAGCAGACAACAAAATATTGATGACTGATGAGCACGATTTGCTTGAGGCATTGCTAAAGTTCAGATCACGCCAGAGAGGAGCAGACAACTGATGGGGTCTTTTTTCAATTTTCTGATTCAAAACCGTCACGAATTGCTGATTCAGCTCCTGGAGCATATCGGACTCACATTCGGCGCCCTTGTCCTGGCAATTCTAATCGGTATTCCTCTTGGGATTTACGCCCACCATTCCCAGAAAATGCGCAATTCTGTATTGGGATCAGTTGGAATAATCCAGACGATCCCAAGTCTTGCGTTGCTCGGTTTTTTATTGCCACTGTTTGGTATTGGCCCCGTACCAGCAATTATCGCCCTGTTTCTGTATGCATTGCTGCCTATCGTTAGAAATACGTTTACGGGTGTTCACGAAATCGATGCATCGGTCATTGACGCAGCTCGTGGCATGGGGATGTCCGATGTGCAGATCATGATGAGGGTCAGAATACCACTGGCAATGCCCGTCATATTCGCTGGTATCCGAACAGCTACCGTTATTAATGTAGGAGTTGCAACATTGTGTGCACTCATTGGTGCGGGAGGTCTAGGTGAATTCATCTTCCGCGGCATCGCCCTGAATAATGTAACGATGATCCTTGCCGGTGCCTTCCCTGCCGCACTACTGGCACTTGCGCTCGATCTCATACTCGATCTTTTTCAAAAAAATCTAAAAAAATGGAAGAATATCATTGGCTGGGGCATGGGGGCAACGGTCGGGTTTGTTCTCATTGTCTTCGTTGCTCATATGACCCAACGGCCCAAATTCATACTTGGACTAACCCCTGAATTCACCGAACGCACCGATGGATACCACGGTCTTGTTCAGGCCTATGATCTGCATGTTCCCACTATTGAGATGAATTCCGCACTATTGTATCAGGCACTGAAAAATAAACGCGTCGATGCTATTGTCGGGTACTCGACAGATGGACGTATCAAGGCATTCAAACTTCGGGTACTGGATGATGATAAAAACTATTTTCCACCCTATTACTGTGCGCCCCTGGTCAGAGACCAGACCCTGAAAAAATATCCACAGTTGCGGACTATC
>DATFNI010000170.1:0-2306 GCA_035266485.1 Balneolales bacterium | reverse complement strand
CCGGAAGGGGAATATGTGTCCATACGGAAAATCAGTAAAGAATTGGGTATATCTTTTCATTTTCTGACCAAAATCCTGCAAAAACTGACCGACGAGAAAATTCTTAATTCGCTGAGAGGTACAAATGGCGGGGTTGCCCTGGCCAGAAAGAAGGCAGACATAAACTTGCTGGAAGTTATCAGGGCGATTGACGGTCAGAATGTATGGAATGGCTGTTACCTGGGCTTGCCTGGTTGCAGCGATGAGAAACCGTGCCCGATGCATGATCATTGGAAGGATCAACGAACCAGGCTGAAAGAGTATCTGGCTTCCAAAAATCTGGAGGCATTGTCCGGGAGCATCGACATCATCAAGGCGAAGCTTCGCGGGGAGGTATTTTAAAAAAGTAGGTATTCCGGGTTGACAAAAAATAAATTGAATTTTAAATTAAGATAAAATACTCTTAAATATTATATATGAAAATTGTAAGTAAGACTGGTGCTTATGGTGTGTTAGCTTGTCTCTATCTGGACAAATACGGCCCGGTTTCAGGCTATATATCAGTCAGGGAAATCGGCCGAAGGTTGCAGATCCCATACTCCTATCTTTCAAAGATAATACAATTGCTAAGTTCAAAAGGAGTGGTTAAGACCAAGAGAGGGAGTGGTGGAGGAATTGCTCTGGATGGGGCATCATCACAGATTCTCGTAAAAAGTATCATTGAAGCGGTGGAAGGCCCCATCATTGTGCCGGATTCTTTTATAGAGCAAGAAGAACATACCGGAAGCCTGCAGTTTATGATAACGATTGACGAATGGACATCCCTGAAAGAACAAATTGAAAATATGTTCAATACCCTGACTTTGGATAGGTTATCATCCATTACGCAGGTATCTCTTACTAAGTGCAACAAAGATTAATCTGGTTCATTTAATTAAGATAAAATACTCTTATAACCTAAATTATAAAAACTCATGAAATACTCGATTCTGCTGACGATGCTGGTCCTGTCATTAGCACTCTGGGGCTGCGCATCCAAAAAAAGTAACACTCAACAGCCTCAAAATGAGCAAGCTTCAGCTCAGTCAACAAATGGTTCCGGTTTGACTCCTTTTCAAATGAAGAATGGAATCGGACCCGTAACGAAGGAAGTGAAAGCCGGTCCGCTTAATAAGGAACTCGCTGCAAAGGGGGAGAAGATCTTCGAAAGCAATTGTACGGCTTGTCACAAACTCGGAAAACGCTATGTAGGTCCTAACCTTCAAGAGGTGACCAGCCGCAGAACCCCCACTTATATCATGAATATGATTCTGAACCCGGAAGGGATGACTCATAAGCATCCGGTGGCACAAAAACTGCTTGCAAAATTTGCCACTCAAATGGCCAACCGGCATCTCACAAAAACGCAGGCACGCGCAGTAGTAGAATATTTGCGATCGGTAAATCCAAATACCCAAAAATAAATAGAAACGGAGACACATAAATGACATTTCAAAGAAACCTGAGGAACATACTTGTCGGGGGTATAGCATTTGCTGTCACCGTATTCATGTTCAGCGGTTGCTCTTCACAAAAAAGTAAAATCGGGAATGAAGATGAGGCGGAACAGGTGTATGTCCCGCCTGGGAAACACGATACCTTTTACAGCTTTATGTCGGGGGGCTGGACCGGGAATGTTTCGGTATATGGGATTCCTTCGGGGCGTCATCTGTATACCATACCTGTATTCTCGGCAGACCCGACCGATGGGTATGGTTACACCGAGGAAACCAAAGACATGCTGAATACCTCCTATGGCTGGATTCCCTGGGGAGATACACATCATGTCCAGTTGTCTAAATCAAATGGCTTGTATGACGGGCGATGGTTATTTGTAAATGACCGTAATGGCCACCGGATTGCCCGGATTGACCTGAAAACATTCCGGACCGATGAGATTCTGGAAATTCCCAATACGGCGGGCAACCATGCTTCTCCATTTTGCTCGTCAAATACGGAATATATTTCTGCGATGACCGAGTACAGTATCCCACTGCCAAAACCCTTGGGCAATGGAGTGGATGTTCCGATCGCATCTTATAAGAAGAACTTCCGGGCGGTCCAGACCATGGTTAAAGTCGATCCCCAAAATGGCCATATGAAAGTGGCCTTTCAGATCATTGTTCCGCCCTTCGATTATGACTTGGGACGTTTCGGCCTGGGGATGTCGAAAGACTGGGTGTTTTACACCTGTTATAATAGTGAAGAAGCACACAGCCTGCTCGAAGTTAACGCCTCACAAAAAGATAAGGATTTTGTTCTGGCTATCAACTGGAAGAAAGCTGTAC
>DATFNI010000169.1:0-4703 GCA_035266485.1 Balneolales bacterium | reverse complement strand
TCCGAAATCACTTGCAAAGGTCAATGAACGTGGCGTACCGTGGGTGAGCGTGATCCTTACGTTTATTGTCGGGATGATTTTCTTCCTGCCGTTCCCGGGCTGGCAGAAACTGGTCGGATTCGTTACCTCTGCTACGGTCCTTTCATTCGGCTCCGGGCCTCTGACTGTTGTAGCCATGCGACATCAGATCCCAAAACAGGAACGCCCGTTCCGCCTGCCGGGTGCCGTTACCGTGGCGTATCTTGCGTTCCTCTCGTCAAACCTCATCGTCTATTGGGCCGGGTGGGGCACCGACTGGAAGCTGTTCATTGCCGTTCTCCTCGGCTATGTGGTGTTGATACTGCATGAATGGCGTAACAAAGAGACAACCCCGCCACTCGAGATGCGTTCCGGCACCTGGGTCATCGTTTGGCTGGTGGGACTCGTATTTATCAGCTGGCTGGGTTCGTATCCCGAAGCCTCCAAACACGCCGGCAACCTCTGCCTGTTAAGCACAGGCTGGTCAATTGTGGTTCTTGCTGCATTCTCGGCACTCGTAATGTGGCTCGCCGTGAACATGCGCCTCCCAACCGAGCGTGTCATCGAGCATCTGGGTGAACCGAATGTGGAGATGGAAGACGAAAACCTGCCATCCCCGTGAGTTTTGGGATCGAGGGAAAAAGAACTGCACAAACAGCCCGACAGCCCGGTTTGATTTTGGTTATACCTGATCACTGGCTGCGGGATAAAACATATACGGGTACTTCCCCGTGATTACCCGTACATATTATGTTATGTCCCTTTAACTGTCGATATTCAGCTTTCGCATCACATCGTTGCGATAGGTCCGCCCCACAGGTAGGGTTTCATTTCCGACGCTGATCTCATCGTAACTAACGGTTTTGATTTTATCGGTATTGATGATGAAGGATCGATGAATGCGAAGGAACATACCTGATGGCAACTGTTGTTCCATCTCGGTCATGGTCTCCCTCGTGATAATTTTTTCACTTGAAGTCTGTATACGCACATAATCCTTCAGGCTTTCGATGTAAACAATATCCGTCAGATCGATTTTCCTTTTAATGCGATCTACGGTCACAAACAAATGATTCTGGGGTGGAGAATCCGAAGTGTTTCCCCAGTCTATGTGCTGATACTCAAATCGTTGAAGAGCCTTTAGCAAACGGGAAAAAGAAACCGGCTTCATCAGGTAATCGATCGCATTGACCTCAAAGCCTTCCACGGCATAATCACGGTGCGCAGTGACGAGAATCAGCTTCGGCGGATTCTTCAGAGAACGATACATTTCCAGCCCATTCAATTCCGGCATTTCGATGTCCAGCAGCAGCAGATCCACCTCGTTTTGTCCAAGGTACACAAAGGCATCCATCGCGTTCGAACCGGTGGCGACGATCTCATAGTTATTGAGTTTCTCCAAATGTTGGCGGATGATACGAATAGCAACCGGCTCATCATCCACGATCATGCATTTCCACTTCTTCATCTTGTATCCCCTCCAGCGGGATGAACAATTTCACCCGGTATTCTTTTTCTGTTTCTTGTGTTTGCAGGGTGTACTTGTCCCCATAAAGCAACTCCAGCCTTTTTCCGACATTGGTCAATCCTACGCCATGTTGTTTCTTCTCTGATAACTTGGCCGGCAAAGAATTGATTATCCCAAAATGAAGATGCCTGTCCTTAATATGCAAATTGATCGATACATAGCTCAGTCCGGATGTTGCCGAGACACCATGTTTGAAACTGTTCTCCAGGAACGGCATCAAAAGCATAGGCGCGATTCGGTATCTATCCAGACCAGTATCGATGTCCATTGACAGATGCAGCCGGTCACCACAGCGTATTTTCTGCACCTCCAGGTAATTATTAATGTGCCGGATTTCGTCAGTTAATGGAACTCGTTTTTGCTCACTTCGATACAGCATATAATCGAGCAGTTCTGAGAGTCTGAGCACGAGTTCGGGTGCATCGTCTGATTTCTCCAGCGTCAGTCCATAGAGGTTATTGAGTGCGTTAAATAGGAAATGGGGATGCATCTGTTCCCGTAGATAGTCGAGTTCTTTCTGCCGCGCAAACAGTTCCAGTTCCAGCTTCTCTTGTTGAAGGCGTGCATTCATCTCGCGTTCATTGTACCACTGCCTGGTGATGTGGTATGTGATCGCCGGCAATATTACGAGGAACATCATACCCGTCAGAAACCCGATATCATGGATTCTCGGATTGATCTTCTGCAACTCGTTCTCATAGAGGAACATTAACATACCCATTACTATCATCTCCCCGACCCATGCCGCCACAATGAACGTGTAGGCAGTGAAGAGACCAAATAACACAAAGCGGCGTTGCAGCAGATACTTAGGCACAAGGTAGTATATGATCAGGTAGGCAGCACCTGCCAATACGGGCAACAGCAATGATACGAATAAAAGGCTTTGAAGATATCCGTACTCCCCTGAGGTGGGACCAAATATCAGCACCATTAATACACCAACGGTGAGCCAAAAGAGAATATGTTGGATGATGGTTCGGATGATCGTTCTCCCCGGTTTCAGTTGTTAAACACCTCATGGAGTTTGAGCGCCGTAATAAACGCTACGGAATCACTGAAAACTCTTTGTTTTATATTATATACTTCGATATAAAGTTGCTAACCTTTGTAGACGAGCAACCGGATTCTATAGATGAAAATGGGTTAGTGCTCTTCGCTGATAGCCTCCCCGGGTCAAACAAACAATGGTCGACAGTAACCTGATGTTCATCGATAGTCGATGTTTTATCAATCCGGGCAGTCATATGTTTTAAGCGTGAATGTTAGTCAATCAATGGAGATATAATCATGTTTAGCATATTCAATGAAGGTGGCCCCCTTTTTATGACACTCATAAGTCTGACCGGGTTAACGGCCCTGGGGCTCACAGTTAAGATATTTGCCGACAAGGTGTCTGGCAAACAGCCAGTTAAGTATACGCCTGGCAGTATACTCGTTGCAGGAAGCCTGTCGTTCATGCTTGGGATACTGGCTCAGGCTATCGGAATTTACCAGGCGCTGATTGCCATCCAGGCGGCAGGCGATGTTTCGCCGGCCATTATTTTTGGAGGATTCAAAGTATCGATGATTGCTCCCATGTACGGATTGGTCATTTTTGTGATCACGCTCATCATCTGGCTGGTCCTGGCTTTCTTATACCCAAAGAAAGAGGAAGGGTAATCAGGGGGATTGCCATACAACTTTGGTTCGTGTCGGGGTGATTCCCGAATCTCCCCCACATTTTATTGTTTACTGATCACTGTAAATGCTACATTAATCAGCGATTGTTCATTTATTAATCGGTAAATGGATTAGATGTTGATTAAAAACAGGTGTGTGCTCAAATTTTCGGTGCTTTTGGTCATTGCTCTGGGTATGGTATCAACCGGTCAGGCGCAATTTTTATCCAATCTGCATGCAACCGCTGATACTCCGCTGTTTACGACTTATGCCGCCGCAAAGTCCCGCTCGGAATTTGCACTAGATGAAGGATACCATTTTACCTATTACGATACGACCGGAGGTGCTGATTTTACGACTGATACCGGCGGTGATTGGGATTTGGCATTCTCTCGTGGTTCCAGGTTTGTTTACAAACTCAATAGTCTGAATCGGCAGCCGGTTATATCGGCATCCTATCCGGACATGGTGCGTTATCACTACTTCCCTTATAAAGATCTGCAAGTTGAAGGTACGTTCTTTGTATATAGCTCACACACGGCTATCCAGGATATCATCCTGAAGAATACCGGCTTGCGTTCCATATCATTCAGGATAATTCCTTTTTTGAGAAACCGGCAACATGATTTCGGACAAATCCAGTTTGATTCTACGAATCACGCTGTCTTCTTCCGCCATGCCGAACAACCGGATGGATGGGTTCTGTCTCATAAAAGCATCCCTTACGTAAGTCATGTCAGGGATATTTTTGCAATAACGGCACCCGCAAATGGACATTGGGCCATATTTACCCGCAAGAGCAGCAACATTACGGAAAATGGTTTCCTTGCAGACACAACAGAGCGGGATCATGCGAAAATCATTGCCATTCCGATCCGGTTAACCCTGGGTCCGGGAAAAACACAGCACATCCGTATCGTCCGTTCGGTTTCCCGACCGAATAAGTCAAATAAATATCTGAGATCGGAAGCCGGGAAAGCGCTGCATCTCGATTTACAGTCGTTTATCGATGCAGACAAAAAATTATATAACCGCATACCGGTTCTCCACTTTCGAAATCAAGACCAGGCGTATCTGTACTACAGTGCTTTCAATCTAATGAACCAGGTGATGCTTCCGCCCGAAGGCCAGCTGCATGTGAATTACTACGTCTTTTCCAGGGAACCACAATGGGGATGGGGACACGGCGGTCAGGTATTCCACGAGAGTATGTCGATGCTGGCCTATGTGCTGATGAACCCGCAGAGTGCCATGAACTCTCAGCGAGTGTATTTGGAAACGCAACATAAAAACGGATACATCAACTACAGAACCGGCCCTTACCTGAATGAAACCATTCCGACCAATGGGCAACTGACTTCTTCCGCTCCCTTGTATGCATGGGAAAACTGGAAGATTTATGAGATGACAAGGGATAAAAAATTCCTTCAGCAGATGTATGCCTCAAGCAAGAAGTTCTACAACTTTTTTGTCACACACCGGGATAAGGATGGCG
>DATFNI010000168.1:0-5783 GCA_035266485.1 Balneolales bacterium | reverse complement strand
GGATTTTATGGTGAAAAGTCCGTAACCCCTTCGGAGGTAATGTCCTTTGAACCACCCCGCCGAATCTGCAGTATGAATAGTCCAGGTTCCCGTTTTCCCATTTTGAAATTTGACTTCCTCTCCCGGATTCGCATGAAGCCTTTTGCCCTCAACGATGCTTTGAATAACAGGATCGACAGGAGTGATTGAGTTTCCAGAAGTGTGAAGAAAAATGCCCTGTGTTAAAGAATCTGGTTTCGAAGTGACATTTTTTGACGGTGTAACTCCAGCGTGTACGCTCACCGTTGTAAATAGGATAAATAATACGACACATAATGTAGCGCCGCGCTCAGCCTTAAGTTTCATGTTTTTCCTTTATAGTACTCGTGCAATTATATTCTGCATTTCATTGTGTACAAGCAGATAATGAGATTTTACAAAATTTTTTTCAGTGTTCGTGGCACTACTATGATATTCTGAGGTCACACTTTGCACCTTTTTCAACGGGCAACATCTGTCCTGGGCCGAAGAATCTCGTGGGATACGGCGACAATCGTGATCCCTGATAGGCTCAGCGTCAGGATGACGGGACTCTTTGGGAAGGCAGACCCAGGGTTCACTTATTTCAGCCATTTTTCCTTGTTCCCAACGTCCCGTTGGGAATACCACTCTTTAGAAACTCTGTTTCAATCACATATTATACCAATATGTCTTCACATCCAGCAACCCATCAAGCCCTTCATAATTGCTGGCGCTAGAATAACGCCAGCATTTTGGCTCATCCACATACCCACGTCGCACTGTATTATTATGGATATATTCAATCTTCTGAATTAACATTTCTTCATTAGTAACTTTTTGTGGGTGACTCCCTTCCTGCCAAAACTGATACTTGCTCTTGATTTTATGCGCAAGTTTCACCTTGCTCAATTTTTGCAACCAAGTTTTTGATCCCCGTTCTTTCAAGTAGTCGATGATGTTTCTGGCTGTATAAGACTTGAATTCTTTCATGGTTTTTCCAAGAGTTGGAGCATCAGCGATTATGTGAATATGATGCTCCATAATCACCCATGCATAAAGAGTCACTTCCCGTTCTTTTTGAACAAATCGAAGTGATTTGAGAACTTCAGTGACTATTTCAGGATTTGTGAAAAGCGGAATCCAATCTACGATGGTAATAGTCAGGAAGTGCGGTTGTTATTCCTCGTAAATCTTGTATTGTGTTCGCATCATTTTTTCTTTTTTTAGTTTGAAGCAGAGCTTCACCGTGGGCGTTCCCAACGAGACGTTGGGAATGAGAGTAAAAATTCTTGTCCGTGTAAATCCGCGTGATCCGTGTCGTCCGTGTTCTATTTTTACTAAAAGTTTATAAAAACCATACTAAATGCCCTTCGAATTGAACTATGTAAAATAAAGACAAACCAACACCGATCTTGCCATTGCCTTTAAAGCATCGGTATCCAGTTTCAAATTATACATGGTATAATTAAATTACCATATAGTAAAATTGTTCCTTTATTGATATCGAATAATAAACCGGAACAGATTGCAGATAATGGAATTATAGAGGATATCTGCATTATCTGATGCTCAAGCCATGCCGCAAGTTTCTATCGAAAACGGTCCCCAAACAGGAGAGGGCAGGCACACTCAAAAGCAGCCCTGCAAACCTTCGAAAGCTCCTGTAAAAAAGATAACCCGCAAGCAATTTTTTCAGCGAATCGGGCTTATTGTCTTATTGCCATTTGCCGGGATATGGTATTCGACAGCTGAGCGCACAAAATTGAGGGATCGGCTGCTCCGGAAGATCAAAATTCCTGTTGATATTCCGGAAGGTGTTTCGTTTTACGACTCGGTTATCGTCTCAAAGGAAGGCCATCAAATAGAGGTTTTTTCTTCAACATGCACGCATCTGGGGTGCCGGATAAATAAACTGGAAGAAGGGCACTTAACCTGTCCCTGTCATGGATCTCAGTTTGCAGCGGATGGCAGTGTGCTAAGGGGACCGGCAAATAAATCCCTGGAGAAACTGCCCTTTGAAGTAAACTCAAAAACCGGGGAGATAACGGTTGATGTTTTGGCCTAAGAACAATAGCGACAACAACCAACCCGTCAAATATGCCAGGCTGTTTGGGTTTACGTACGGTCATATTGCTTTTGCAGCGTTCCTGATTGCCGCTGTCTCAGGAGTGCTGCTTGCCATTCCCTTTGACATAAAAGATCCGCTCGATTCGCTCAGTTTTATGCTGCTCACCAACCCTGGCGGCGTACTGTTCCGCAACATTCATTACTGGAGTGCACAGGTTTTCCTGGTGTTTTCGATCCTGCACATCTATGATCATCTGAGTAAGTCTACTGAGCGCAAGGTCAAACCCGGTGTCTGGTATCGTCTTACGTTTTCACTGCTTGTGATCTTTTTTGTGATGATTTCGGGCTTCATCATCAAAGGCGATGTCGACAGCGTCCAGGCAAAAAGGATCATCACGTCATTAACCGGTTACTTTCCGTTGATCGGGAAAGATATCTCGCTCTCCCTGTTTGGTTCGGCAAATAATCATCAAATTCTATACATCCATCACATTGCGACGGCCACCATTTTTCTATGGATCATCATTGTTGAGCACGCAAAGACGATATGGCCGAAATTGCGGGTTGTACTTTATCTGCTGCCGTTGCTGATCTTTGCGGGTTATCTTGCCCCGCCCGCTCTGCATGATGGGTTGAGCCCGGTCATAAAGGGTCCCTGGTATTTTCTGGGACTCCAGGAGATCCTGCACTGGATGTCGTATCCGGTCCTCATCATACTACTCGTTCTTGTTTTCATTTTTGTCGTTGCATTGCTGCCGAAGTATTCGATGAAATGGTCGGTTATTACCAAGCGTATAATGCTTGGTTTTTTTGCGGTGTACACCGTACTGATCATCGTCGGTTATTTTTTCCGCGGCGAAGACTGGCGGTTCACCCTTCCCTGGAAGAACCCGGTTGTCACGAACTACCAGTTCAAGCTTATTGATAATATCCGGAGCATTTCGGATGCCGAACAAGCAAACGTGAAGATTCCAAAAGTACTGGGTCGCCGCGAAGGCTGCCTTACCTGCCATCAGAACACGACAGGCTTTTCACCGGCGCATAATCCCGAAGCTATTGGATGTACCTCATGCCATTTGGGTGATCCTTTTACCCTGGATAAAGCCAGCGCACATAAGGGAATGGTACTTGTGCCGGGAAACCTGGGTGTTGCCAAACAGACCTGCGGCAGGTCAGGTTGCCACGGCGAGGTAGTTGACAGGGTGGATAAGACATTGATGACGACTCTTTCAGGAATCGTTAGCGTGGACCGGTATGCCTTCGGTGAAACGAAAGACTTGAATAAGTTCCATCTCATTACTGAAATAGGTGACTCCCCGGCCGATCGGCATCTTAGAAATTTATGCGCATCCTGTCATCTTGGAAACATGAAGACGGAGTTTGGTCCCATTAGCCAGCTTTCCAGGGGCGGTGGATGTAATGCATGCCACCTAAACTATAGCGACAGCGCATTGGCCAGTTTGTCTGTCTATGAGAAAAATCCGGCACGGATCGAGGAAGTATCGTTTACACATCCATCACTTTCGCTCGAAATTACGAACGACCATTGTTTCGGGTGCCACAGCCGGTCTGGCAGAATATCGACAAACTATGAAGGATGGCACGACACATTGCTAAAGCCGGGGGATGTTAAAGATTCAAGCGATGTTCGCGTACTTGATGACGGCAGGATCTTTCTGAAAGCTCAGCAGGATATCCATCATGAAAACGGCATGGCATGCATCGACTGCCATACTTCTCACGAAGTGATGGGGGATGGGAACCTGTACATGCATGAGGAGGATCAGGTGAAGGTGAGCTGTATCGATTGCCATTTCACAGGTAAGCCGGAAACGAAGACCATTTCGCAGGTGGACCAGGAATCGCAGCTTATTATTTATCTTCGAAAGTTGAATCAAAAAAATCGCAAGTACCTGGTTGTGAAAAAGTCGGGTTTCCCATTGATAAATACATACATTAATGAAGAAGGTAAACCTGAATTGATTACCAAGATCGATGATAAAGCTCTGCCCCTGAAACCGCCGGCCCCGATTTGTGTCGAAGGAGCAGCACACAAGGAGTTATCGTGTAAAAGCTGCCACACGTCATGGGCAACCCAGTGTGTGAGTTGCCATACGCAATATCATCCTGGTGAGACCGGATATGACCTGCTTGATAACAAGGAAGTAAAAGGGGATTGGGTGGAAGCGGCAGCTGACTATCTGGTAGAGGCGCCAACTTTAGGTATACGGATTGAGAAGGAGGCAAATGACAGTGTGAAAAATATTGTCGACACGTTTATCCCCGGGATGATTTTGGAGCTTCACAAAAAGGATCTCGATCCGAAATCACTTGCTAACAAGAATATGATCTTCAGAAGATTGTTCGCACCGACCTCCGCGCATACAATCACGAAGGAAGGGCGTTCGTGTGAATCGTGCCACAATAACCCGGTGGCTCTCGGGTATGGCCGGGGTAAACTGGAGTATGTCAAACAGGGGGAATTTGGGAAGTGGACGTTTACGCCAACATTCCCGCTGGTTACATATGATGGTTTGCCCGAAGATGCGTGGATCGGGTTTTTGAAGACGCGAAAAGAATACGTGGCGACGCGAACGAACGTAAGGCCCTTTACCGTGGCCGAGCAGAAAAAGATATTGACAGTAGGCGCATGCCTGACCTGCCACAAACCCGAATCAAGACCCATGAAGGAGTATTTAGATACAGGAAAAATGCCAAAAGTCAGCTCAAAATGTTTATTGCCGGTATGGAATTGAAGAAGAATAGAACACGGATGACGCGGATAACACGGATTATCGCGGATAGACTATAAATAGAACACGGACAACGTGGACTCTTTGTCCGCCTTAGGAATATGTGGATGTAACGAGGTTTTTTGCTATGTCCTCCGAAGGCGGATTTTCACAGATTTAGTTTTCGGTTGTTGGTGAATATTTTTCTTTTGGAACCTGCTTTTTTACCGAAATTGAGCAACAAGACAACTTCTATTTTTGTCGCCCGAAGGTAGTTGATTAACTGTGATTCATGTTCTTCACAAAGTGCATCAACCGCTTTTAATTCAACAATGACAAGATCGTTAACAATTAAATCTGCATAGTAATCACCAACTTCATGACCATCATAAAAGACGTGAATGCTCTTCTGCTTTTCAACTTGCAGATTCATTCTGTTTAGTTCAATATACATTGCGTTTTCATATACTTTTTCAAGGAAACCAAAACCAAGTGAATTGTTAACCTGATAAAAAGCCTTTATGATTCTTGATGTTAAATCTCTATGTAGCATCTCAATCTCCTGATTTTTTTAAAATTTATATCCGTGAAAACCTGTGTCATCCGCGTTATCCGCGTTCTATAACACAACATTTCACAACACTATCACTAATAAAAATAATTAAATGAGGTATAAAAATGGCAGTACCAAAGAGGTTTAAGAAGTTCCAGGAAGATTTTCCGGAAGTAGCCGATGCATATGAAGCACTCGGCACAGCGGTTCATCAGGCTGGTCCGTTAGATGAGAAAACAAGGGCTCTGATAAAACTAAGCATCTCCGCCGGGGCCAGGCTCGAAGGCGGCTTTCATTCACACGTCCGAAAGGCACTCAAGGCAGGGGTGACCAAAGAAGAGATGGTACACGCCGTACTTTTAGCCTTGCCTACCATTGGCTTGCCCTCGATGATGGCCGCCATGAGCTGGATTGATGACGTCGTGGAAGAC
>DATFNI010000167.1:0-2669 GCA_035266485.1 Balneolales bacterium | reverse complement strand
GATCACCCCGGTGGCGCGCAGGCGATTTGATTCCAATGGTCGCGCCTATGATACGCATACCGTATACGCGCCCCTGGTAAGGAAAGTAGCCCACCAGTATCATGTCCCGTTAATTGATCTTGACAAGTCCAGTTTGCAATTGCTGCAAAAATTTGGGCCCGAGAAATCAGCATATCTGTACAACCACCTGGCTCCGGGTGAGAATCCTCATTACCCGGATGGCAGAAATGACAATACCCACTTCAGCGAGCTCGGCGCCCGAAGGATGGCAGAATTAGTGATTGACGGTATAAAAAAATTGCACCTGGGACTGGCACAACGGATTCGTAAAGTTTCGTCAAAGTCTAAATAAATCAGTGTCTTTTCCAATGGCTGTTCGTGAAAATATACTTTTAAAAGCGCGTAAGATAAAGAAATGTCACCGCGAGGAGTCCCTAAGGACGACGCGGTGATATCATGAAGATTTGGACCAGATGACGAGAAAGGACTTATTGACGCGTCTGTTTTCTCTGAGAACGAGATGCCACGGTTTCATTCCTCGCATTGACAATCTAATTTTTAAACCTCAACTGATGATCAATAACAGATATAAAATTGCGGGCGTAATTGGCATCCTGTTACTTCTTTTGATGCCTCGTCCCCAAAAGAAAGTTACTATTTGGATGATTGGCGATTCCACGATGTGCCAGTACAAACACAGCCGGTTTCCGCTAACCGGATGGGGTATGCCGTTTGCCGACTACTTCGATTCTTCGGTGACAATCAAGAACAGGGCCAGAGGAGGGAGGAGCACGCGGACATTTCTCTCAGAAGGCCGCTGGAAACCCATAGTGGACAGCCTTCAAAAAGGAGACTATGTGTTGATTCAGTTTGGTCACAATGATGAGGCCAAAAATTATCCGGATCGTTATACGCCGCCGAAAGCTTACCGCAAGAACCTGATCAAATTCATAACTGAGGCGAGAAGCAAAGGGGCTAATCCGGTGTTGATCACCCCGGTCTCGCGAAGATATTTTGACAAGCCTGGTCATATCAAAGAAACACATGTCCCGTATTCCGGCATTGTGCGGGATCTGGGTAAAGAGTACAAAGTGCCGGTTATCGATCTGGATGAGATGAGCCGGAGGTTGTATCAGCAGTATGGACCTGAGAATTCGAAACTGTTATTCATGCAGCTTAAAAAGGGAGAGGATCCTAACTATCCGAACGGCATCCATGATAATACGCACTTTGATGCCTATGGAGCGCGCCATATTGCCGAACTGGTGTTGCGGGCTATCCGGAAAGACAAGTCACTCAACGGACTGGCAGAAAGAATTGTAACGAAATAGGAGACGGTGCTATGAAATGTTTATTGATGCTATGCTTGATGTTTGGAATGGCTGGAATAGCCAGTGCCCAACCGGGCAAACGTATCGTCGTCGCCAAAGATGGAAGCGGGGATTTTACAACGGTGCAGGCGGCCTTTAACGCTGTTCCGCTGCACAATCACACGCCCATTACGATCTATGTGAAAGATGGTGTGTACAAAGAAAAACTGCACCTGGACGCGACGAAGGATAATGTCACACTTATAGGTCAGGATCGCTTCAACACGATTCTCACTTATGATGATCATACGGGAAAGGTAGTCGCGCCGGGTGACACGATCAACACGCGGACTTCTCACAGCTTTCTTATGGCTGGCAATAACTTCACGGCCAGAAACATCACGTTTCAAAACAATGCCGGTTTTTATGCGGGACAGGCGGTGGCTGTTGAAGTACGTGGAGATAAAGCCGCTTTTATCGACTGCCGGATCATTGGGAACCAGGATATCCTGTTTACCAATAATCCCGACAGCCGGGAGTATTATAAGAACTGCTATCTGTCGGGAACGACCGATTTTATCTTCGGATCGGCCACGGCATTCTTTGACCAGTGTCGTATTCACAGCAAAAAGGATTCTCATGTCACGGCCGCATCCACGCCGAAGGATCATCGATACGGTTATGTATTTTACGATTGTGAACTGACCGGTGATCCGTCGGTAACGAATGCCTCTTTGGGCAGACCGTGGCGGCCGTATGCCAGCGTAACCTACCTGCATTGCTACATCGGCAGTGATATTCGTCCGGCAGGCTGGTCGAACTGGCATCACACCGACCGGTATAAAACGGCACGTTATTCGGAATACAATGATTACGGACCCGGTGCGAAACCAGCGCAAAGAGTCAAGTGGTCGCACCAATTGACAGATCAGCAGGCAAAGCAGTATACCATCAAAAATGTACTGGCCGGCTGGGTGCCGCCGGACAGTAAGTGGGAATAAGTTAATGGAATGTCATCGCGAGGAGTCCCTAAGGACGACGTGGCGATCTCGTGAGCATTAGGCCCCGAACCATATAGCAGATGATGACTGGATCGATTCCAATTAACACGGGATTGCCGCGTCGCTCGTTCCACTACGCTTCTCACAATGACAACTAATGCCCCGCAGAGCAAATTCGGACAGGAGGCATGTTAGGCTTCCTCAGACAATACATGCATGAATGATTAAAAAAGAATCCAAAAAGAACAAGTAATGACCAAGGCCGGAAAAACTTTACTTACTGCTGTTATCTCACTAATGCTGTTTTCGGCAGTGTATGCGAAGAAACCGCACGATGCTGATTTTGTAGTTGCCAAAG
>DATFNI010000166.1:0-9181 GCA_035266485.1 Balneolales bacterium | reverse complement strand
AATTTCCCGGAGAGAAATCGCATCGTCAGCGGGCTTTCTTTAGGTGTACTGGTTATCGAAACAGGCATAAAAGGCGGCAGTATGATCACGGCCCGTTTGGCGCTCGATCAGAACCGAGAGGTATTCGTTGTACCACACGCTCTGGATAACGAGAATGGGTCAGGATGCAACGCATTAATCAAGAAGGGGACGGGGAAACTGACACAGAATATCGAGGATCTGTTGGTAGAATTTCCTGCTTTGCAATTCGATGAAAATGAATCGGCTAAACCAAAGCCGAATTGGAAAGAATTAGAATTAACGGATCAGGCAGTGGCTGTTTGCAAGCTTTTGGAAAAAGGAGAGCTGCACATCGATAAAATATGTGAGTACCTCGGTAAATCCTCGCACGAATTGATGGGAGATTTGCTTGAACTGGAAATGCTTGATTGTATTGAGCAGTCAGCCGGAAAGTATTTTCGTATTAAATAAGATTAAAACCGTTATTATTTTTATTTGATCGGTAAGAGTGTGTATTTTAGTGATTAGTCTTGAATAGTGAGTTTTGAGAATCGGGAGAAAGATAGTCCAATACTCACTACTCAAAACTCTTTTAATCTACGGATGCTAACCAGGTTAACCCCATGTTCCAGATTCAGAATGTTTTGCTTTCTGATGACATCCCGTTCGTGAAGTTCGCATGCGACTTGCCCCGGTGCAAAGGAGCGTGTTGTGTCGTTGGGGATGCCGGAGCACCTGTAACCCGTGAGGAAATACCCATTTTACGTAAAGCGTTCAGGGAACTAAAAGATGAGTTGCGCGCCCGTGCCCGGGAAGTAGCTGATAATGAAGGGATTATCAGAGATGCGAATACCGATGATCCGGAAATAAATTGCACGGATGGCGAGGAATGTATTTTTGTTAAATATGATGAAAACGGCATTGCAAACTGCGCCATACAGCAAGCTTACGATGAGGGTCGTTTTCCATGGATGAAACCCTTAAGTTGTCATTTATTTCCTCTGAGGGTGCAAACGATAGGGGGTATGGATTTTGTTAATTATCAGTACATACCTTCATTGTGTTCAGCTGCCTGTTCACGAGGCAAAAAGGAGGGTATTTACTTATCGGATTTTCTCAAGGATGCCTTGATCAGACGATATGGCCATGAGTGGTATGACGAATTTGAGGCAGCCTGTGAACATATCAGAACACGGAAAAGTGCAACTGCATGATCTCATCCGGACAATATTTATCGCAAAAACAGACACTGCAGCAGCGGTTATCACCGCAACAGATACAGTATATCAAGTTACTGCAGCTCCCTACACTGGCTTTTGAACAGCGTATTAAAGAGGAACTGGAGGAAAATCCGGTGCTGGAGGACGGTTCGGTCGGAACGGACCAGGAATTATCAGCCAATGGAGATTCCGGAACCGAAGAAACTGAACCGGTTGATACGGATGAAAAGATAGACTGGGACGAGTATCTGCACGGCGACGAACGGTCGGCTTACAAAGCCGGCAGTTATGACCCTAACCAGGACTGGCGTGATCTTCCCAAGCCGTACCACGAAACGATGCTGGAGGAAATTGAGAATCAGGTTGCCCTCCTGAATTTAAACGACCGGGAACAACTCATAGCTGACCAGATTATCGGTTCGATAGATTCTGATGGATATTTCCGACGGGATATCACCTCGCTTATCGATAGCATAGCTTTCAACGATGCCACATTGGTCACCAGGGAGGAAGTAGAAGAGGTGCTGCACAAAATTCAGCAACTTGATCCTTCGGGTATTGCAGCCCGTGACCTTCGTGAATGCCTGTTGATCCAGTTAGAGTCAATGCCTGAGGATATAGATGGCAGAGAACTCGCGCGCGAGATTGTCCGTTACGAGTGGGAGTCATTTGAGAAAAAACATTTTGATCGTATTCGTAATAAACTCGGTGTCACGGATGAAGAAATGCGTGATGCTTATGAGTGTATTCACTCGCTGAATCCAAAGCCGGGCATCGGTGAGGAGGATCTGGCCGAGAGCAGCCAATATATCGAGCCGGATTTTTTGGTTCATTATGAGCCTTCCGGAACCAACGGGGAAGAAGACGGCAAGGAACAGGGAGATTTCGTAATCATCCTGAACAATCGTAATTATCCTCAGCTTCATATCTCCTCGAGTTACCGCAATATGTGGGAAGGGTTGAAGCATGAGAACAGCATAGAAGCCAAGAAAACGCGCCGTTTCATAAAAAACAAGATTGAATCGGCCCAGTGGTTCAAGGATTCGATCGTTCAGCGGCAAAATACCCTGATGAATGTGATGCGCACCATTGTTGCTTTACAGGAGGATTTCTTCAAGTATGGTACCGGCATCCGTCCGATGAAACTAAAAGATGTTGCCGATCGAATCAGTATGGATATTTCCACGGTATCCAGAGTGGTCAATGGTAAATACGTGCAGACAAATTTTGGGGTGCATGAACTGAAATATTTCTTTAATGAAGGTGTAGAAACAGAAAGTGGTGAGGAGGTCTCTAACCTGGAGATTAAAAATGTACTCCAGGAGATCATCGACGCAGAAAATAAATCGCGGCCGTACAGCGATCAGAACCTCGTCAAGGAATTGAAGAAAAAGGGATATGTGATCGCTAGGCGTACTGTCAGCAAGTATCGTGAACAGCTCAATATCCCGGTTGCCCGTCTTAGAAAGCAGTTGTAATAAACCAAGATATCAACTTCCGGATCTGAAGAATCCACCCTTTTGCAGTGAAATCTGTCCGGGTGGAGGATAATGGGCGTCGGCTGCATCCAGCACCAAAACCCAATCATTGCCTTTCCGGATATCAGAGGGTGGATCGAACTTCCCGGAATCTTCCGCCGTGAAGCTGTCCAACCGGATGTAATTACCAAGCCGTGGATTATACCAGTAGGCATTAACCTTTTTGTGGTTAAATATCGACAGATCAACCGTGATATTTTGCCCTTGTGTCAGGTAGACCAACACAAAACTGCTGTCATTGGCCCTGGCAGCCCGGGCCTGATCGGTATCATGCAAAATATCACCGCTAATAAGGTTCTCATCCGGTACCAGTTTGTAGAAGGGCCGGGACTCAAATAACTTACGCAAATAGGTCATCTGAAAAGCTCCGGGCTGGTTCATGGCCTGATACCATGGCGTTCTGGCATAATTCACAACTTTGAAACCCGGTTCCCACATTTGCCAGATGTTGTTGTTTCCATACGTATATCCCAAAGCACCTGCCAGCATCGACCAGTAGGCCGCCTGACGCACGTCTGCATCAGTAAACCAACCGTTTTCGGGATTCCAGTTTATAGGATGGTCTTCATAGTTGGATTCCCCGTCAATCGTCGGCTTTGTTGGTGTTCTAAAATAGTTGGCCTGGATAGTCTTGTAGTTGGGTGTATTCAATTCCGCGTGACCGGATTGAATCATATTAAAATCCAGCCAGTCCGAGTTTTGAAACCATTCCGCAGAGTTACTGCCGCCCTGGGGATGATAGGTCATCAGGTGAGCACTGTGGTCACCCTCTTTCAATCCCTTCGCCAGTGCATTGATGATTTTGAGCTGATAGGATGTATCCGGGTTCCGGTCCCCGCCCAAGATCCATATGATTGGCTTATCACGGTAACGTCGGCCTAGGAAACGGCCATAGATTTCGGCGTTTTGCGGGGTAAATACAACGGGTCCAACGCCCCATTTTTTGTTCCATTTGTCGCCCCACGTCGGCAGCATGCCGATATAAAGTCCCAATTCCTGAGCTTTATTGACTATGAAGTCGACATTTTTGAAATAGGTTTCATTAGGTTTGGTGGGATCATCATTGATGAACGGTGTGTCACCGTAGGCATTGGGTGTGTTGAGCCCGTCCAGTTCGGCCAGTACTACAGCCTGGATTACCGTGAATCCTTTGGCTGCTCTGTTTTCAAGATATTGGGTAGCTTCCTTATGGTTAAGACGCTGAAAAAGTTCCCATGCCGTGTCCCCCAGCCAAAAGAAAGGCGCTCCATCCTTTCCAACCAGGTAGTGATGGTTCTGACTGACTTTCAATTGCTGGGCATATGCCGGTTTCGTAATAGTCAGGTTCCAATCCAAAATGACTATAAATGACAGCAGAATTAGAGTTGTTTGTTTTTTTATCATAGCTCGTGTTTTATCCGATTCTTCCACCCAGTTGGATAATCTCGGAGTAATCGGGTTTGGCTTACGGAAACCGGCGTTTCGCTTCTTCCAGCATCTGTACGGTACGAGTTGCACCGCATCGGGAACAACCGGCTTCGCGAACTGCGATGAGGGCATCGAGTGTCCGCACACCTCCGGCAGCTTTCAATTTTACCTCGGGGCCGGTGTGCTCGCGCATCAGGTTGAGATCGTGAATGGTAGCCCCATTGTAGCTGTATTTGCCATCTTCGCCTTTCACAAACCCAAATCCGGTGGATGTCTTCACATAGTCGACACCTGATCGCGTGCAGATCACACAAAGTTTGATTTTGTCCACATCGCGGGTCACAAAATCGGTTTCGAATATCACCTTGATGATCGCACCGAATGCATGAACGGCGCCAGTAACGGCCTCGATCTCCTGCTCCACATATTCCCAATCTCCCTGGAGTGCCTTCCCAATGTTTATGACCATATCGATTTCCATAGCACCTTGCCGGCAGGCTGTCTCGGCTTCAAAGATCTTCACTTCGGTCGTTGAATTACCGGCAGGGAAACCAATAACACTGCCAACCAAAACTTCAGAACCTTTCAGGTAAGAAGCAGCCCGTTGCACCATATACGGTTTCACACAGACCGAGGCGACATCGTACTTAAGAGCTACTTCACACTCTCTTTTCAGATCCTCATCGGTAAGCGTTGGATGCAGGATCGAATGATCAATCATCCTTGCATAATCTCTCCACGTACTCATAATAAATGATATTTTGTTTCACACGGAATTTTAAGTCGCTTAAAAAAAGATCGTTGCTTATCTCAGCGATCTTGCCAGTATCCAAACATCAGTTACACCGGTGTAACCGATTAACCACACCAATGTAATAATAACCAGTACAAGGTAGGGCAATACTGTTTTAATAAGGAAAATTCCTTTGTTTTGAGTGTATAAGTACACATCGGTGCTGGCAGTAAGAAAGCTGGATAGCAGAACAATCACATAAAAAATACCACAAAAATAAATTATAAAAGGTGATTGATACGCCGTAGTGAAGGTTACGAGCAGACTCAGGAGCAAAAGGTTCAGGTGCTGGGGCCAGAGAAAAAGAGTGAGTACCTGGTTATACTGCTGGAAATCTGGGGAACTGATAAAGATCCAGAGGCTACCTACCAGATTAAATATGGTAATGGCAACAAACCCTATAAAAAATAATTGAACATCCGATCCCCCCAAAAAATCAAGAGCCGGATAATGAGCTGTGATAGCTTGAAATCCGGTTTCGCTTATAAAAAAACGAAAGAATGTAATCAGGAATAATGCACCAGTCAAAGCCTGTATCAATATGACAATGACATTAGAGTTTGAAAACCGTAGAACACGCTCCTGAATATCATCTACAAAGAAGCGGTGATATCCGAAATAACGGATTATCGATTTTCGGTAATTAGGCTCAAAACCGTAGTGGATGGCAGTGATCAGCCAGATGACGATCAGGACGATGATTGTGTAACCGGGGCTCACCGGTGGATGGCCAACCGGTGGATTACTGAAAACGGCATTTGATTCGGTGGCATATGCCGTAATGACCGATTTGAAAGTCGAATGGTTAGTTAACGTATTCTGAAGCCATTTGCCGTTCAGGTACAGAACAATAATCGAATCATCGCGAACAGTTTGAAAGAGAGACTGAAGATGGCGCAGATTGTAATAATCACTGCTTAATGGATCGAAATAAATGCCCCGCGTTTTTGAGGTGATCAGATCCGGGATAGCCGCAAGGTCGGTTTTTTCATTGATTTGAAGTATGGAAAAGTCAAACAGGCCGGCAGCCTGATTTCTCGTATCCTGAAAACGCTCAGAATAAATGTAGTAGATTGGAGATCTTATAGAATCTCGCAGCTGAGCGAGTATCGGCTTTAGCTGCACTGCCAGCTTTGAAGACTGAATCTCAGATAGTTGAATGATACCGTATCCTTCAGGATGAATCCGGGTCATAAAGGGCTGTAATCCCTGATATAGCCTTTTAACCAGTAAGGACTGATGCTTCCTGAGATCATACACAGTCAGGAATTTCAGGGGCGGTGCTGCTAATATTTTGATTTGTGACGATGCGGTTGAATCGTTTTTTCCCGTTATCTCGTTAGCATACGCATTTCCGACCACAAAATGAGTGATCTTCATCTGGGTATACTGATCGGGATGGATCCGGCTGGTAATTTCTCCTCCGTTTGACTGCCAGAACACACCAAATTTGACCTGACAGGTGGCCGATCCGAAAAATAACAGAAGTATCCCGAAAGACAGGCATGCCAATCGGATATATGAGACTAACGTTCTGTGTTTCATCTCCCAAACGGCCTGACGGAGACGATCATGTGGTAATACCCGAAATATCGTCCGATACAATTGGAATTTCGCGGGTTTCCTTGAATGATGTTAAAACAACATTGGAACGGGTTCGCTTGACTCCATCCCATGACTGAATCCGGGATAGGAGCTTTTCCAATGACTCGGTATTGTGGGTCCGGATCTTGAGCACGTGAGATCCATCACCTGTTATACTGTGGCATTCAAGGACTTCCGATTCCTTAACAGCTTTGTCGACGAAGATCGGATAATTAGCCGACCCATCAACTTCGACGAAGATAAATGCGGTGATATCAATGTGAAATTTTTTGGCATTGATGACCGCATAGTAGCCTTCGATGAGCTTTTTTTCCTCAAGCTTGCGCATTCTCTCGGAAACAGAAGGAACGGAAAGATGGACTTTTTCGGCTATTTTATTGCGCTGGGCGCGTCCGTCGTGTTGTAAATGATTTAATATCGCTATGTCGATATCATCCAGATGATGACTCATTATGGTAAAAGTGTTTGTTATTCGTGAAGCTTTATTAATATAAGTAAGATGATAGCCTAATTTATTTAGGTTATCAAGAGTTGTGAGTCTTTTTGAAACGGATAAATGAAATTTCTTATTCCAATTATGTCAGAAATATATAATATAAGAGATCAGCAGGTAAGTTTTTCCGTTGCTTTAACAGTCTTATCTTTGCATCGCAACAAGAATCGGAACCAGCAAAGTTTGTATGCTTGACATTCAATATATCCGTGAAAATGCCGACCTGGTTAAACAAGGGATGCGGCAAAAAGGGGAAACGGAAACCGGTATTATTGATCAGGTACTCGAAATAGACAGCAAGTGGCGTGCACTGATCCGGGAAGTAGACGATCTGCGGCATAGCAGCAATGCCAGCGCCAAAGAAATCGGCAAGCTGATGGGACAGGGCAGGAAAGAGGAGGCGCAAGCCATCATTCGCCAGACTTCCCGGGACAAAGAGAAGATCAAGGAACTGGAAGCGGAAGTTCGCCAACTTCAGGATAGTCGTTATGATTTACTATTGCGGATTCCGAATGTGCCTCACAAAAGTGTGCCGGTCGGATCGACTCCGGATGATAACGTGGTCCACTCGACATGGGGAGAGCCGTTGCAGGATGAATGGCGGAAACCGCACTGGGAACTGGAGGCCGGTAGCGGGCATATTGATTTTGAACGTGGCGTGAAAGTAACCGGCGCCGGGTTTCCTTTTTATGTTGGCACTGTAGCCAGGTTGCAGCGTGCCCTTATAAGCTTCTTTCTGGATCAGGCGTCTGCAAAGGGATATATCGAGGTGCAGCCGCCTTATGTTGTCAACGAAGCGTCGGCACGCGGCACCGGGCAGATTCCGGATAAAGAGGATATGATGTATACGGTCCCCCGCGATGAATTTTTCCTGATTCCAACGGCCGAAGTGCCGGTAACCAATTATCATCGCGATGAAATACTGGCAGAGGGCGATCTGCCTGTTAAATATGCCGCTTATACGTCCTGCTGGCGCCGGGAAGCGGGTTCCTACGGTAAAGACGTACGCGGACTTAACCGTCTGCATCAATTCGATAAGGTGGAACTCGTGAAAATCGTACATCCGGATCAGTCGTACGACGAACTTGAAAAGCTTCGTGAAGATGCTGAGGACCTTCTTCAAAAGCTGAAACTCCCATACCATACCTTGTTAATGTGTACCGGTGATATGGGGTTTACGCAGGCCAAGAAATATGATCTTGAAGTCTGGAGTCCCGGTCAAAAACGCTGGCTGGAAGTGAGCTCCTGTTCCAACTTTGAGGCATACCAGGCCAGGCGAATGATGCTGCGTTTCAAAAATGAAGAAGGGAAAATTGAAATGGTGCACACCCTCAATGGTTCCGGACTCGCATTGCCCCGGGTGGTCTCTGCCATTCTCGAGACCTACCAGCAGGAAGACGGGCGCATCGCCGTGCCTGAAGTGCTTCATCCTTATATGAATTGTAACTACTTGTAGTTCAATATCTTGCGGACCGTTCTCGTTCGGTAGTCATTCCGCTTCGTTGTCATTCAGGGTGCACCAATTAACTTTAGGTACTCCAGGCACGTCCTAATACGCTCTCCGATGCGAGGTTTTCCTCAGTTTTCGCCAAAGTACAATTACGGTAATAGCCAGGATAATGATGGTCACGATAGTGCCGAAAAACAGGTAGAGCAGATATGGGAGGAGGGTTATCCCCAACAGCGCAACAACATACCGGAGAGGATTGGCATAGAAGCTGTAAGCGCTGAATAAAGCCGTGAGATATCGAATAAGTCGTTGCAACATGGCATGCCTCGTTTTGTGGGTGTTCTACCATGTCGTACGAGAGAAAAAGAAAAAAGATGCTAATTGAAAGTCTGCATGCAAGCTTATGAAAATAATCCAGTCCGCCCCACGCAATGCGTTTAGGGAAGGACTGGATATCGGCTCAGTGTAGCTGTAATGTTTGTTGGTTCGCAGATTAACTCCATTCACGAGTTCATTTCTCTCTCATCAAGTACTCACTTGATCAACATCATCTTCTTAGTCTCAGTAAAACTGCCTGACTGCAGCCTGTAGAAATAGAGCCCGCTGTTCGGTGAGGCTGCATTGAAAGTAACCTTGTGGTTGCCTGCTGCCTGGATGCCGTTTGCCAGGGTGGCA
>DATFNI010000165.1:0-3954 GCA_035266485.1 Balneolales bacterium | reverse complement strand
CGTCACGCCTTCTTCCCTGTTGAGTTCCAGCAGCGTCTCCATGATTTGTTCACCCTGTTTCGATTGCAGGTTGCCGGTGGGTTCATCAGCCAGAATGAGTCGGGGTTTAATAATAAGCGCACGGGCAACACCGACCAGTTGCTGCTGACCGCCCGATAACTGGCTCGGAAATAGATCTTTCTTGGCCACGATACCGAAGCGATCGAGTGCATCGGCGACCAGGCTCTTCCGTTCCGACGTCTTGATCTTTTTATACAGCAATGGCGTTTCAAGGTTCTCATAAACCGTCAGATCATCAATAAGGTGATACGCCTGGAACACAAACCCGATGAACTGCCTGTGTAATTGTGTTCGTTGTTTTTCACTTAGTTTGTGGACCGGTTCATCCTGGAAGTAATACTCTCCCTCCGAAGGTTCATCGATCATTCCGAGAATGTTCAGCAAAGTCGTTTTACCCGCTCCGGATGGCCCCTGAATGGAAAGGAACTCGCCCTCGTTGATCGTCAGGCTGACATCCCGAAGGATGTGTGAGTAACTCAATCCGTTACGGTAGGTTTTGAAGATGTTGTTTATGCGTATCAAGGTGTTAGGGTGTTTAGTGTGTTAAAGTGTTTACGTAGCTGTTGGCTGTCAGCAATCAGCTTTCAGCTTGTTTGTTCGTTGTCAATGGTCATTCGTTCGTCGTTGATGTCCAGATCCATAATCCAGCTGATCAAGTAATAAAAAGTTACGCCCAAAAACTCCCCCTTGGAGAAGGGGGCTTGGGGGATTGACCAACGTGTCAAGGTGACATGTCGTTTTCATTTTTTTCTGTTTTCACCGCTTACTGTTTACTGATCATTGTTAACTGTAATCATTCATTCCTCAGACTTTCCACCGGATTTGTAACTGCTGCACGAATCGACTGCCAGCTAACCGTAGCTAAAGCAATGATCATTGCTAAAACTCCGGCCAGTGCAAAAGTTCCTATCCCGATATGTATGTGATATGCAAAATTCTGAAGCCATTTATGCATGGCATACCATGCTATTGGTGCGCCGATCAAGAATCCGATTCCGACCAGCTTCAGAAAATCTTTTGATAAAAGAGCTACAATGCCCGACACTGAGGCACCAAGGACTTTGCGTATACCAATCTCTTTGGTTCGTTGCTCAGCAGATAAAGCAGCTAATCCAAAGAGGCCTAAGCAGGCGATGAAAATGGCCAGCAGCGCAAATGCTCTGAAGATACGCCCCAGTAAATAATCGGAGCGATACATAGCCGCAAACACATCGCTAAGAAACGTGTAGTCGAACGGGTGATTGGGGACGAAAGAACCCCATTTTTCCTTTATGAATGAAATCGTTTTTGCGACGTTGCCTGCCCCGGTTCTCACGGCTATATAGTCGTTTGGCGTGGATAAGGGCTCGATAATCGCAGGCTCTACTTTTTGTCTGAGTGACTGGTTATTAAAATCTTTTACGACTCCAATCACAAACCGGGCTTGATAGCTGTTTACCTGCAATTTTCCATGCTTAAATACCGGAACTTTAAATCTTATACGCTTCCCTATCGGATTCTTCCAGCCGAATTTCTTTACGGCTGCTTCATTCACAATAACAGCACGGTTTTCGTCACTTGAATGATCTTTTAAGAAATCTCTTCCTTTAATAATCTTCAGCCCGAATGTGGGGATAAAATCCGCATCTCCCAAAAATTCAGTTAGTTCTGTTTTCCGGTTATATCCCTGAATATCGCCCGGACCAAAACTAGACAAATCATGGATACCCGAAATGCTGGCTGTGGTTGTAACATCTTGTATGGATGGATCGCTGAGTAATTCTGATTTAAACGATTGATAATCTTTCCGTGTAATTCCATGGTTCCTGATCATAATGACATGAGCGATCCGGGACCCCGGCCTGTGATTTTGAATAAAATTCATCTGATTTTGCAGCAGGAATGTGCAAATAATCAGGCTGATAGAAATCACGAACTGAAGTACTACCAATCCCTTGCGCAAATTAGCTCCGGAGCGGCGAATGACTTGTCCCTTCAAAACAGGACCCGGTTGGAAGGATGACAAGAAAACAGAAGGATAACTTCCCCCAATAACACTAATACTTAATAAAATAAAACAGAGCAAACCCAGAACCCAAAATTGATTAATGAATCGTAAGGATATTGGAAGTTGCACCATTTGATCAAAATACGGCAAAACTAAACCAACCAGTCCTACAGACAGAACAAGGGCAATTAGGTTTAAAAGGAATGTTTCACAGAAAAACCGGGATGCGATTTGAAGCCGCCCGGCCCCTGCTACTTTTCGAATCCCGGTTTCAACGGCCCTTTCAGTGGATCTTGCTGTAGTCATGTTTACATAATTGAAACCGGCAATGAGCAGGACAAGCAGAGCGATGCCGCTAAAAAGATAAACGTACCTGATGTCACTCTGTGGTTCGGGTTCATCGAGTAACCCTGAATGTAAGTGGATGCGCAAAAGGGGTATTAAAGAGAGGGTAACCGGCTTCCCTTGAATTTCAGGCTTATTCTGTTTTACATAATTCGTGATTTGACTCTCAACCAATGAGGGCTTCGATCCGTCCCTTAGCAAAAGATAGGTGTATGCCATATGACCCCAATCGCTGGTTGATACCTTTCCGGCAATGGAAGCAAAAGAGGCCATAAAATTGGCGTGAATATGAGAATTCGGTGGAAAATCTTTATATACCCCGGTCACTTCGTAATCGAGATGGTTTGCAATGTGAATCGTTTTGCCGAGCGGATCGGTTTCCCCAAAGAATTTTTGGGCTATTGATTCGGAAAGGAAAATCGTGTTGGGGCGTGATAACCCCGTTTCTGGATTACCTTCCAACACCGGGATGGTAAAAATCCTGAAGACCGAGGGGTCTGAAAAGTAACCTTTCTTGGGGTAGAATCTCTTGTCATGATAACCATACTGAATATCTCCATCAGCGAATGACGAGAGATAGTATTTCATAGGAATTAACCTGGCTGTTTTCTGAATGCCCGGTATTTCAGACTTCAGCACAGGTGCAATAAAAGACGGTGAACCCGCAAATTTATGATCGATTTGTTCGGTAACTCGGTAAATCCGGTCAGCTTTCTTGTTAAACCGGTCGTAGCTGAACTCATACTGCACATACAGTAATATTAAAATGCACGCAGCCAGCCCCACAGCCAATCCCCCAATATTGATAAAGCTGTAAAGCTTATTCCTTCGAAGATTTCGTAGGGCTATTTTTAAGTAATTGCGGAACAAAGTGTTATGGTGTTTAGGTGTTAAAGTGTTCAAGTAGCTGTTGGCTGTCAGCAATCAGCAATCAGCTTTTGCCGACGTTGCGGTTCGTTTGTTCGTTGTCAGTGGTCCGTCGTTCGTCGTTGATTACTCTAATCCAGCTGATCAAGCCTTTAAAAGGTACAACCCAAACCTCCCCCTTGGCGAAGGGGGCCGGGGGGATTGATCCAACGTTTCAAAGTAACATATGGTTTTCATTTCTTACTGTTTTCACTGCTTACTGTTTACTGATCATTGATAACTGTAATCACTCATTCCTAAGTTTGTCTGCCGGGTATGCTTGAGCGGTTCGCCAGGCCTGGATGCTAACGGTTAGTATGGTCAACACTACTGAGAGGATGGCAGCAGCTATAAAAGGTATATATGATACATCAATCCGGTAAGCAAAGTCATTCAACCATTGTCTGACGGCGATCCATGCAATCGGCCATGCCACAATATTGGCGATCATAACCAGTAAGACATAATTCCTGTTGATCAACTGTAAAATATCCTTTATTGAGGCCCCAAACACCTTCCGGATGGCGATCTCCTTAGTACGTCTTTCGGTGTCAAACAACGCCAGTCCGAACAGGCCCAGGCAGGAAATAAGAATCGCCAGCAACGTAAAGGCCATGCACAAATCCCCCAGCCGCTGAGAGGTCTTGTACTGCGAA
>DATFNI010000164.1:0-3508 GCA_035266485.1 Balneolales bacterium | reverse complement strand
AGTTCAAAAATGGATTTTCCATGCGCTGGACCGGATACCTGAGTGCACCAAAATCAGGGGAATATATCATTGATGTCACCGATAACAATGGTATGGATTTCTATTTTGATGGAAAGAAAGTGCTTGGCGCCAGGTTGCGATATGGGATCGGTATTCACAGCTACAAAGTGAATCTGCAGGCGGGCAAGCGATATCCGATTCGCCTGGACTATTTCTTCCGTGGAAATGGCATCAATATCAAGCTTGGCATCCGGCGTCCTAATGATTATCTGATCAAACAAGCGGCGGAAGCAGCCCGTAAGTCAGACTTAGTATTGGTTTTTGCAGGACGGAGCAGGTATGATGTATCCGAAGGGCACGATCTGACCTCCCTGCGTTTGCCCGGTAACCAGGACGAACTCCTGAATGCTTTGACCAGGGCAAATCCAAAAACCGTTGTCGTTGTCTCGACCGGGGAGGCTGTGGAGATGGATCCCTGGAATAAACAAGCTGGCGCCGTTGTCGATGCCTGGTTTGGCGGAGAGGAAGCAGGCAATGCCATCGCCGATGTATTGATGGGCGATTACAATCCCTCCGGTAAACTGCCTTTGACATTTCCTTATCGCTGGGATCAGACAGCCGCTTCCAAAACATACGCCAAGCAGGACAGCACCGCACCTCATCAGGAAGGCATCCTGGTAGGGTATCGTTATTTTGACGCTCATCATATCAAGCCGTTGTATCCTTTCGGTTATGGGTTGTCATATACAACATTCAATCTGAGCAACGTCTCTGCGGGTAAGATGGGCAGCGGTTCAGACGCTTATGTAGACGTACACTTCACAGTCAAAAACACCGGCAACCGAGCCGGAGCCGAAGTAGCCCAGGTGTACATCCACAAACCTGACTCGAAGGTGGAACGCGCGCCTCATGCTTTGAAAGGATTCTCCAGGGTGTATCTTGAAGCCGGACAAAGCAAGGAAGTGACCGTCAAGATTCCAAAGAGTGAGTTCGCCTATTATGATGTCGATGCAAAGAAATGGACGGTTGAACCGGGCGCCTACGAATTACTGGTCGGTACCTCATCGCGCGATCTGCCATTGCACACGACCGTTAACTGGTAGAATCTTTATGTTGAAAACCGGAATCGGCTCTACAGCCTGTTCCATTCTTTTGTCATCCTGATTTTATCCGCCACGGCGGATAAAATCAGGATCTCGTGGAAACTGCCGACGATCGTTGCAGGATGACATCCTTGTGTTTGGGGCTTTTGTCTGCGGAAATTCATCGAATGATCAGAAGAAATTTTTTGATGAGAGTTCTGCGGTCAATGTACAATATTCAATATTTCTAAGAGGAGTTGGCATGAAATACGTTTTACTATCCGCATTTTTTATTCTCAGTTTGGCTGCAGGGAACAGTTACGCAGCGGGCAAACAATATGAGCTATACTCGCCTGACAAACGGGTTAAGGTAACGGTAGTGGTAAATGGCAACATTACTTACCAGGTTTTTGTCGATGGAAAAGCACTTCTGGAACCTTCGCCGATATCCATGACACTAGAAAACGGCGAGTTACTGGGTGAGAATGCAAGTGTCCGGAGAAGATCTACCAGAACCGTAGATAAGTCGGTGACTCCTCTTTATGGGTTCAATGATCATATTAAAGATCATTTCAACGCGCTGACTCTTGAATTTAAAAAACCTTTTTCCATTGTATTCAGGGCGTTTGACAATGGAGTGGCCTATCGGATCGAAACCCGATTGAAAGGAAGCATCAAGATCAAAAAAGAACAGGTCGCATACAACTTTCCGCAGGATGAAAAGGCGTGGTATCTCGATCCAAAGAGCTCGCGGTGGCACGGGTACGAATCAAATTATTCCTATGGATACATCTCGCAAATGGATTCAGTCAAAGGTGCTTTGCCATTGTTAGTTGATCACAATTCAGGAATCAAAGTATTACTTACGGAAGCGGATTTACATGATTATCCCGGACTTTATCTCGTTCCCGGACATGGTGAATACCACAGTTTGGTCGGGATCATGCCGGCCTGGCCGACCGAAGTCAAGCAAAACGGATATGATATGTTGGTGGAAAAAAGGGCAGATTATATTGCTCAGACAGAGGGAACGCGTACGTTCCCGTGGCGATTGATGATACTCGCACGCCAGGATAAAGAGTTGTTGAATAACGAACTCGTCTACTTGCTGGCTACGCCAAATAAACTTCAGGATACCTCATGGATCAAACCGGGTCTGGTATCATGGGATTGGTGGAACGACTGGAACCTGAAGGATGTCAACTTCAAGACCGGCGTCAACATGGATACCTACAAGTATTACATCGATTTTGCAGGCAAAAATGGGATACCATACATCATACTGGACGAGGGTTGGTCTGATCCATACAACCTGCTGGACGTGAAGCATAATCTGGATATCGCAAAATTAGTCCAATACGGCAACAAAAGACACGTAAAACTCATCCTCTGGTGTGTCTGGCATGTGCTCGATCGTCAGCTCGAGCAGGCGATGGATGAGTTTCAGAAGTGGGGAATAGCAGGTATCAAGACCGATTTTATGAACCGCGATGATCAAAAAGTCGTCGATTTTTATACCCGCATCGCTAAAGCTGCTGCCAAACGTCGTTTGCTGGTTGATTTCCATGGGGCATTTAAACCAACGGGGCTTTCACGCACGTATCCCAATATCATCAACCGGGAAGCCGTGATGGGGCTCGAATACAATAAATGGTCGTATCTCGATACCCCTCACCATAACCTGATGCTTCCCTTTACACGTATGGCCGCAGGGCCAATGGATTTCACGCCTGGTGCCATGCGTAATTATAACAAGAATGATTTCCGGCCAATCGCTTCGCGCCCAATGAGCCAGGGAACACGCTGCCAGCAGCTGGCCATGTACGTTGTCTACTACGCGCCGCTTCAGATGCTCGCCGACTCGCCAACAGCTTACCAGTCAGAGCCGGTTATTATGCATCTGCTTTCTAAAATGCCGGTGACCTGGGATCAAACCTTGCCCCTTGATGGGAAGGTCGGCAAGTATCTGCTTCTCGCGCGCAGGAAAGGAGACACCTGGTATATCGGTGGCATGACCAACTGGACACCTCGCGATCTAACCGCGAATTTATCATTCCTTGGAAACGGTAACTATGAGGCGACCATCTATTCGGATGCGACGAATTCTGATCGCATCGGAAATGAGTATGATGTGAACAAACAGCAGGTGACCTCAGCGACGAAACTGCATATTCATATGGCATCCGGAGGTGGCTGGGTGGCCGTGATTAAACCGGTGCAATGAGCTGTCAGCCGTCAGTAATCAGTTTTCGGCATTTAATTCGGCAACCTCGTCATCCCGTACGCACACGGGACGGCGACGCCCGTTGCTATCATGATATAGCCGCAGTTTAATCACTTGGATTTACTCTTATATTCAGTGTTCAGGGATAGACAATGCAACCAAGAAAGAAACTGTTATTTATTCTCTTATTAACCGTATTTAT
>DATFNI010000163.1:0-2356 GCA_035266485.1 Balneolales bacterium | reverse complement strand
AGTATCTCGGTAGCACGCCTGTTGCAGTCGATACACGTTCTGTTTTTAAATATAAAAATGGCATCGTGTGTCGACTCAAATAACGTTTTGTACCACGCCTTGCGCATATTCAGTTCACTCTGGGAACGCTGGCGCTCAATAGCGATACCCGAGAGATGCACCGCAACATCGAGAGGCTTTCTTAATTGTGTTGTGTACTTCTCAGGATCAAAATTAAACACAGACAAAACTCCGGCCAGGTCCCCATTGCTCAAGATGATGGGGCTCGACACGCTGCTATACAAACCAAACTCTTTTACTTCGTTTCGGAAATTTTGCCAAATGGGATCATTCCGGAGGTTGTGTGAAAAGACCGTTTCGCGCTTCAACACAGCCAATCCCATTGAGCCATTCCTGTGTCCTGGTGTAATTTTTCCAAAATTCCGGAAATTTGCCGGCATTCTGACGAACCGAACGTCATCCAATTCTTGGGATACGGGATTATAAGAGTGAATTACACACATCGATTTATCCACAGAGGCCTCAACCATAACGACGATGGCATCAAGGATCTGGTCTACCGGGTGTCCACGAGCAATAAATTCCAGAATCCGGTTCTGACTGGTAAGCAACAATTCGGATTTTTTGTGCTCTGATACGTCTCGTATGTAGAATAACAATCTCTTGCTCTCACCAAATTTCTGGTACAGGTTGTGTACCTCTGCGGGAAACATGGAGCCATCCTTCCGCATGCACCACAATTCACTGGCAGTGGTACCAGCATGCCGCATTTTAGCATGCGGGAGATCGACATGATAACTCTGTACAAAAAGTTGTTGATAGTTCATGTTATTGAACTCATCAGCGCCATATTGAAACAGATGAGTTGCTGCTGTATTGCAGTCAATGATACAACCGTTATCGTCGACTTCGAAAATGGCATCGAGAGCCCCCTCGACCAGACTTCTGTATCTTTCCTGACTTTCAATGAATTTAAGCTCATTCGTACGACATTGTGCCAGTTCGTTTTCCAACGAACCGATCCAGTCGTACAAGTCAGCGAAGTCTGTACGCAGTTTATTTTCTATGTCCGTTTGTTTTGGCATGAATGAAGGCCGAAAAAATGACTCTTTTCCCAACGTTTATGTAATCGGCAGAAATCCGGATTCCCTAAGCAAATATTTCACACAACTTTTTGGGACATAAATACTTGCAAAATCGTTTCAGGTCTCTCTTTATAGCTCTGCAACAATAACTTATAGCGTTCCCTTAATTCCCGGTGAATATCTTTTTATTTCATTACTTCGGGAAGATGATTCTTACTCCAGACAGACCTTTTTAAAAACGGATTTATTTAATCCAGGTAGAAAGATATTCCTAAGGATAATGGCAGCAGCTCTCTTGTACCCGTTTTCTCAAAATTTAACCGGTAATCCATCTCACCATAAAGCCGAACCTGTTGGGTTAGGGTGTAATGGATACCGGTTCCGATATTCCAACCCAATGTATTTGACTGATACGTAAGCGTACCGTCAGCTTGCTGATTTCCGTATTGATCACTACCACTTTTAAAAGACATGAAATCCGGGCCTATGACAGAGTACCAGCGTATATGATCGTGGCTTCCGGTTATATCAAACACCATATCGGCATTGAACCCAATTGTACGGGCACTGATTCTGTCAGGTATTTTTTTAGGATATACCGCAGCTCTGAAAAATGGATTATGTTCCTTGAAATTATACCAGTGATAGTTAAACGTTGTACGAAGTGACAAGCGGTCAATAAGTTTGATCATGAACCCTTCATTAAACCCCCAGCCGGTTCTATAGTATTTACGAAAGGTTGTTGATGCAACAGGAACACTCAGACCGACCGAGGTATACAAACTTACCGGAGGTTCCTTATCCTGTGCTTTTGATGACCGGGGGATCAGTAATGTTGCTACAATCGCAACAAGCAAAAAAAGGTTTAATCTTCTTGATCTATACGTCATTTTTTTCTCTTATGAGGCTTGGCGAGGCAAAAATAAAGGTTTTGCAAAGCCTTCACTTAAATGGTAGAATGCAATAAACAATAACAGACAGACGGCTTAGCACTCTCCTTGACAATTATCAACTCTTTTTGGTGACGTTATTCATGTCGTAGAGATTGCACTAATTTCAATAACTCATGTCTCGTCTGTCAGATGACAACTATATTTATTGTCAGTACATCGTATTATAGGTGTGTTAACTCAGAAATTCAACCATTTTATATATTGACAATATGACTGTAAGGCATTCTCACCCATTGCCATACCACAATTTTTCGATACAAAATATAAGGTTTCCGAAGGGTTACACTACGTAGATTTTTTAATCTCTAAATCACTCAT
>DATFNI010000162.1:0-2720 GCA_035266485.1 Balneolales bacterium | reverse complement strand
AAATAATAGGTGTACGGATCACTCGGGATGCCGGCCGCGACAACAGCCCGGCCGCCACGATAGGGACCTATTCTGCGCCACCTCAGTTGATTATAGAGCGAAACAGGATATTGGTCATCCGATGTTTTCTTATGCGGTTTTGCTGCCGGCGAAAAAGCTGCTCCGGCAGCTAGTGAAATAGCCAATATGAAAATTGGAAACGAATAAAAATGTGATCTGTTCATGTAGCCTACGTAATTGATGAATCGGAATTAAATGCCCTTTATTTCAATATTCTCAATGGAAGCAGAGCTTCCCAAATTACGTTCCCGGGGCAGAGCCCGGGAACAAGAAAAGGGGGACCTCAATATTATCATTTTAATCTTTTTTTATGTACACCGCAGGAATCCCCAAATCGTTGACCTTTTGATTGAAAGCCGGGATCTGCTGGGTGAAGATCGGTTTGAGCCTGTTGAACTGGGCGTCAACCCGCGTTGTCAGCGAGTCAAACAGGGCATAGGACTGCTGTGGCGGTCTCTCGTATGCCGAGCTCACGTAGGTGTTCAGTGATGCCAGTTTAATCCACAGTCTTACCGGGTAGTTCAAATCATCTTCAGATTGATGAATATCCGGTTGGTACAGCTTCGATTCCACGGAATTCAGACTGTCGAGGATCGGTTGTGCCGCATCCTTGAGTTCGGAATAATTGGGGTTATCCTTCAACTCGCTCAGGTACTGGTTCAGTTGTTTCTTAGCGGAGAGAATGCGGTTGACCTCCCTGGCTGTCTGATTTTGTTTGTCGTGTATTTTTTTCAACAGATCAAATTCTGCCTGAAGATCAGCTTGCGTCGCTTCAATACGCGGATCCTTCCGGACTTCCAGCTTCTGTTCCATCGTATTCTTACCAACGGTCAAACGTACGCTGTAAACACCGGGCACTACTTTTGGCCCATCCAGTGTACCGCCACTGGAACCAAGCACACGATTCGGTGGGTTTTTTACTTCAGGATAGCGCAGATCCCATACAAAACGGTTCATGCCGGAATCGGCTTTTAGTTTGGGCTGATGGGAATCGGGTGCTTCATGACCGTCGTCGTCGCCCGAGCCTTCATCCGTAATTTCTTTTGAACGGCTCTTATTCGTGAAAGTGGCGATGGTATCTCCCGATTGGGTTAAAAAATCCATCCGTATCGTGGTTGAACTGTCCGGCTTGTTTTTGAGATCATAAAATATGACAGCACCATTGGGGGGATTTTCACCGATAGTTGAACCTTTGTGAAAGGAGCTGTATCCATCCATCAGGTACGCATGTTCGGGTTCAAAGAGATATGCATCGGAGTGCACCGCTTTTTCCGAAAGCTGACGTAGCGGCTTCAGGTTATCCATAATCCAGAAGCCACGACCATGTGTTGCCAACACTAAATCATTTTCGCGATCCTGGACAGCCATATCCCGGACCTGAACGGGCGGGAGATTAAGTTGCAGCGGCTGCCAGTGATCGCCTCCGTTAAACGAGACCCATGCCCCGTTTTGCGTTCCGGCAAAGAGCAGGTTTGGATCTTTGGTATCCTGGCGAATGACGCGGGTATACAGATTATCCGGAATGCCGTTGGTGATTTTCGTCCAGTGTTGCCCGTAATCCGTGGTTTTGTATAAATAAGGGTGAAAATCGTCGAGTTTGTACCGGCTGGCAGCTACATAAGCCGTGCCGGCATCAAAATGGGAAGGTTCAATGATGCTGATCAGCGACCAGGCTGGTATGTTTTTGGGCGTCACATTTTCCCAATGCTGACCATCATCACGTGTCAGATGGATGAGACCGTCGTCTGATCCGACCCAGATTAATCCTTCCTTGAGTGGAGACTCGGCTACCGAGAAAATCGTATCATAATTTTCAGTCCCTGTTTCATCCTTGGTGATGGGGCCGCCGGAACGCAACTGTTTGCTCTTGTCGTTTCGCGTGAGATCCGGGCTGATCTGCTTCCAGCTCATTCCGCCGTTCGTACTCTTGAACAGGTATTGTGCTGCCGTGTAAAGTGCGTCCGGGTTGTGTTTTGAAATCATGATCGGGAAGGTCCAGTTAAACCGGTATTTGATCTCGCCGGCACCATAACCATCGGTGTTATCCTGCCAGACCGAGACATTATGGGTCTGTTTGGTGTGATCATTATAGGTTGTCAGGATGCCGATGTAACTACCGCCGTATGTGATCCAGGGTTTCCCCGGTGTCGGTACGATATATCCGCTTTCGCCGCCGGCTACCTCATGCCAGTCGCTGGTTGTGATACCATAACCGGTTGTCCTGCTTGCAATATCGATGGATGAATTGTCCTGTGATGCGCCGTATATATGATAAGGAAACTGGTTGTCGAGATTCACATGGTAAATCTGTGCCGTGCATTGGTCCTCCTCGGTCCATGTTTTACCACCATTAAAGGTGACATTGGCTCCGCCATCGTTGGACTCGATCATGATCTGTGGATTGTTTGGATTGATCCAGAGATCGTGATTGTCGCCGTGCTGCGTATGAATGCGGCTGAAGGATTTCCCCCCGTCAATCGACTTATAAAATCCGAGATCGGTAGCATAGACGGTATTTTCATTCTTTGGATCGGCAAATATGTATGTGTAATACCAGGCCCGCTGGGTCAGCTGGGTTTTGTGATATAGACGTTGCCACGTTTTACCCGCATCTTCTGAGCGATAAACCCCGCCGTTTTTATTTTCGATGAGTGCGTAAA
>DATFNI010000161.1:0-2598 GCA_035266485.1 Balneolales bacterium | reverse complement strand
CCATGAAATCCTCTGCAAATGTGCGATAGACATTCAGCATTTTTATCGTCTCGTCAACCGCCTCATCCCGGGTGGCATGGGCGGTATGACCTTCCTGCCACAGGAATTCCATGGTGCGGAGAAACAGACGCGTACGCATTTCCCATCGCACAACATTGGCCCATTGATTAATCAGGACCGGCAGATCACGGTACGACTGAATCCAGCTTCGGTAGGTATCCCAAATAATTGTTTCAGAAGTTGGGCGCACGATCAATTCTTCTTCAAGTTTAGAGTCGGGGTCCACAACAACCCCGTCATCAGACGCTTTTAAACGGCTATGGGTGACAACTGCACATTCTTTGGCGAAGCCCTCGACGTGTTTGGCTTCTTTCGAGAGAAATGACTTAGGAATGAAAAGTGGGAAATAGGCATTCTGGTGGCCCGTTTCCTTAAACATGACATCGAGTTCATGTTGCATGTTTTCCCACAGAGCATATCCATTGGGCTTGATGATCATACACCCGCGAACCGGCGAATGCTCCGCGAGGTTTGCTTCCTTGACTACGTCCAGATACCATTGGGAATAATCCTTATCTCGTTTTGTTATTTTATCGGCCATAAATACTCGATTTTTTTTCAAATTGTACAAAAAAGATGTCTGATAACGAGGCGAAATAACGATCTGTCTCCGCCGCAACGGACAAAGATAAGCTGAAATTGGGCACCAGAAAAATCGTCAATATGTTACTATGATGAAATAGTTAACTTGATAATCCAACTGATTATTTAGGTGAAGAATAGGACACGCTTTCCAGGTGTATATAATTTCCATAAGGAAGCCCCCTGTTTTTTTGTATGCAGGGTTCCTATATTTGGTGCCTGCAAAAAAAGCAGGAATTGTTTTTTTACATAGTGGTACCGAAAACAATTGAACATGGCGTGGTAGTCCCGATGAATCGGGAAGCGTCGGATTCATATCCCGAAAGCGTTCGGGACGAGGGCACAAGCCCCTCCCGAACAGCGAAACGGATGTGCAGAATTATTGATTTGAGTAAGTTCTTTTTATAGATATTCTGCTAAATGCTAAAAAACATGGCGTGGTAGCTCAGGTGGTTAGAGCGTCGGATTCATAACCCGGAGGTCGAGGGTTCAAGTCCCTCCCACGCTACCGGATAAAGGCTATAAGATGATAAGTATATTTGTCTTATGGCCTTTTTTTTAAGGTACAACATAAGTACATCAAATTTATTATCTACTACCACTTTACTAATGATCGGGACTGGCAATGTTATATCAGGTTCTCTTAACTCGATTGATCAAATTCCCTTTATGTGGAATTAGTAGTTTATATTGACCTTTTAAACATTTAAAAATTAACGTTTTCTGTTCGACCCTATTTGTCGAATGAGAATGCTCACCAGAATACCTGGCATGAGTCAGATCCGGAAAGCTCTGGGAAAAAGATTTCAATTAGAAGATATCATGTTATTGTTGGAGCAGCATTGATTGATATCGGGAGGTCGCCGAGGAGTATTATTTCTTTAAATGAAAGTTATTGGACTAGGATTGTTTTTATAAAAATATAATAATATTTAATTTATTAGTAATTTTGTAAAGGTGCGATATTCGTATTAATGGTACTTGCCTATTCTATTGGTTGTTAGTTAATATCTGTTAAAGACCTATGATACCCCGCCAACCCGGGATACAAAAGGCCTTTCATCAAAACGGAGAGTTAAAACTTTAATCTGGAGGATAGCTATGAAAGGGTTCTCTCTCTTCATTACCTCTGTTTGTGTGTGCTGTTTTATTGTAACCGGCGCACGTGCACAAACCAATGACCCTGATCTTTCCCAACAGGGCTATTTGTCTGATCATCACATCGAACAAGTATGGAACATAACCAAAGGCTCCGGTTCAACCAAAATTGCCATAGACTCGCTTACCGGGTTTACAACGACTCACGAAGATATGGTCGGCCGGTTCTATAATCCGAACACCGAATGGTTTATGCCACAAGATGGATATGGCAGTGAAGTGGCCGGCATTATCGGTGCCAACAGTAACAACGGCAAGGGAATTGCCGGTATCGACTGGCACGCCATGATGACATCGTACAATATCCTGCGTATCAAGAGAAGTGGTGACACCGATCCCAATGCTACATATACCTATAATGGTACCAGCTACTACTTTGATGTTCATAAGCTGGCTACAATGGTTAGTGACGCCACACAGGATGGTATGAACATCCAGGTGTTTACCTTTGGGGTGCCCCTGGCTAATAAAAATGACCTGCTTGCTTACAAGCTTAGTAACCCAAATTATACCATTAAACGTGGCCTGAGCCTGACCCCGAGTTTTCCACAGCCCGGGCAAAACGAGTTCTGGGACACGTTTAAAAATTTCCTGAAATCCTTCGGTAATAGTCTGGTTACCAATATCCTGAGCTCAAATCCTCCTGCCGTGCCGGATTATTTTGCCCAGTTGCAGCAGAACCTGGTTACGGCCGCGAATAACGGTCAGATTCTTATCAGCCCGATCGGGGACGATAACCTTCAACCAGTATTATCCTGTGCCCCCAGATGTCTGGATACGCATTACCTCTTCAGGAGT
>DATFNI010000160.1:0-2199 GCA_035266485.1 Balneolales bacterium | reverse complement strand
CCATAACAAATTTGCGACAAGATTATCTCAGATAGTTTCTCTATCAATCCTGGTTGGTGCTATTGTAGCAATCGGTGTAACAGCCTGTAAAAATAAAATCACTTCATCTGCTGGTGTAAATGGTAATTTTCAAGTAGCCCTTACTGATTCCCCTGCCCGATTCGACTCCGTAATGATCGACATTCAGAAAGTTGAAGTACAAAATGTCGACAGCACCAACGGCTGGACGGTCATTAACGATTCCTCCATGACAGTCAATCTTCTCGATCTGACCAACGGAACTTATAAGGTTCTCGGGGAAAAACAGCTCAGCACAGGTACCTATCCACAAATACGCCTGGTTCTGGGCCCTGACAACTATGTTGTGAAAAACGGACAACGATACAGCATGACGATTCCGGGTGGGCAACAATCAGGTATCAAGATAAATGCAGCTGCCAGGATAGAACCGGATGTGACCTATACCCTGCTTTTGGATTTCGATTCGAACCGTTCAATCGTGACAACCGGCAACAGTAGTAACCCATATATCCTCAAGCCTGTTATCCGGGCCTCAAACGAAGCTACAACCGGATCCATTTCAGGCATCATTCAGCCAGCTGAGGCTAAACCGGTGATCTATGGAATAAGTAACTCCGACACGCTCGCTACGGCATTGCCGGATACATCATCAGGTGTCTTTAAAATAATCGGGTTGAACGCCGGTGCATATACTCTGTCCATCATTCCGGCAGATACAACAATGTATCGGGACACAACCCTTACAAACGTCAATGTTTCTACAGGAGAGACCCAACAATTGGGCACAATAACGCTCAGGCAAAAATGATCGGCAATCTAACAAAGGGGCCCGGCTAAAACCGGGCCTTTTTTATATCTGGCATTTTGTTATCCTGATGAACATCTTACATCAGTTAAAATAACCGTGTGTGTTCATCAGTCAACGTAAATCATGAAACGAAGTAAAAACCTTAATCTGATTGGCAAGGCAGCCATGGCATTGGCTGCCGCACTGTTCCTGCTGTCATTTGTTATTTACCGGAGTCATACTCACTACGACAAGGGAAGCAGCAAGTCGTTGCAAGTTGTACAAACCCAGGATGGATTGGTCTCCGGGATTCAAACTAATACCCCGGGTGTGTTGGCGTTCAAAGGAATCCCTTATGCGGCAGCGCCTGTTGGAGATTTACGTTGGCGAACCCCACAGCCACACCAAAAATGGAACGGCGTTTTGAAGGCCGATCACTTCTGTGAAAATTGCATGCAGGCGACCCATGATGAGCAGGCAAATCCCCCTAATGTGACGAGGAAATCTGTCTGGACCAAGCCCTTCCTCATTCCCAAAGGTCAACTGAGCGAAAACTGCCTGTATCTGAATATTTGGACTGCTGCAAAATCATCATCGGAGCGCAGACCTGTCATTGTATGGATACATGGAGGTGCTTTTACAAGCGGATCCGGCTCGGTGCCCCTCTATAACGGTGAGGCATTGGCAAAAAAAGGCGTTGTATTCGTAACCATAAATTACCGTGTTGGATTATTCGGATTCCTGGCCTTGCCGCAACTAAGCCGGGAATCGAGTCATCATTCAAGCGGCAACTACGGATTGCTCGATCAGATAGCTGCGTTGAAATGGGTAAATAAGAACATCGAAGCCTTTGGCGGCGACCCAAACAATGTTACCATTGACGGACAGTCTGCCGGTTCCTTCAGCGTCAATTACCTGGTGGCCTCCCCACTGGCAAAAGGTCTTTTCGAACGGGCTATCGGTGAAAGCGGCGCCAGTATGGTTCCCAATCCGATAATTAATGTCCCCAATCTGCAAACTGCGGAACAAAACGGTCTGGCATTCATGAAAAAGGCAAAAGCCAGCACACTTGCAGAATTACGTGGTATGCCGGCTGATTCTCTCCAAAAAATAGGTGGCTCTTTCTGGCCGGACATAGATGGATACGTGTTACCCGAGAAAATTGATGAGATTTTTTCTGAAGGGAAACAAAACGATGTACCAACTCTTACGGGCTGGAACGTCGATGAGGGTACTGCTTTCTCCATCTATTCGAAGACATTGTCCGCCAGTGCATTTAAAGCGCAAATTCGTAAAATCTATGGTGATAAAGCAGCCTCAGTGCTTAGATATTACCCTGCCACTACGGATGCTGAAGCTGCACAGTCCCAATATGCTCTTACCCGGGACTA
>DATFNI010000159.1:0-5326 GCA_035266485.1 Balneolales bacterium | reverse complement strand
ACATCAACTGTGTTCACTAGTTAATTAGCACAATCCAGTAATCTTTGTCAATAGCCAGAACCATTTATTTTTAAACAACTTTTCCACAATGTTATCCACAAATATATAGATAAATATGCGATCATTTTACTGTTCGATGTACTGTAAGATAACCGCAGGTTTATAAGACTCTGGAGCTGATGGTTGACCACTAAGCCAGTTAAAAGACCATAATCACGGAAATGGAAGAATAAATGCAAAATGTAAATATATTGACCACAAGGATTAGTAAACATTTCACCAGGAATCAAAAATTGAGGGCATTATTATGAGTAGTGTACGTGTATTAGTCGGCACGCATAAAGGTGCATTCATCCTTACCTCGGATGGGAAACGGCAAAAGTGGGATGTTCAAGGTCCCTTTTTTGCGGGATGGGATATTTATCATATGAAGGGGTCTCCTGTTGATCCGAATCGCATCTATGTATCGCAAACAAGTGGATGGTTTGGACAAATCATCCAGCGATCGGATGACGGCGGCAAGACATGGAGCATACCCGGTGGAGAGAAACTGCCTGATCCCTATGGGCCGCCAAGCGGTCAAAGCAACAAGTTCGTTTATGACACCTCATCCGAAACAGGTAAACCCCTGACGACACATCAGTGGTATGACGGCACGCAGCACCCTTGGGAATTCAAACGGGTCTGGCACCTGGAGCCGTCTCTTGATGATCCGGATACTGTTTATGCAGGTGTAGAGGATGCAGCCCTTTTTAAAACAACCGACGGTGGAAAGTCGTGGCACGAACTTTCGGGGTTGCGTGGTCACAGTTCGGGCGAAAAATGGATGCCGGGTGCCGGAGGCATGGGATTACATACGATCCTTCTTGATCAGAAAAATCCCAACAGAATGTATATCGCCATTTCAGCTGCCGGTGTTTTTCGAACAGATGATGGCGGCAAGACATGGAGAGCTGCTAACAGCGGGCTTCGGTCCGAGCACATGCCGGACCCGGAATCAGATGTCGGCCACTGTGTTCACCGTATCGCGCTGCATCCATCAAATCCTGATGTGCTTTATATGCAGAAACACTGGGATATCATGCGAAGCGTTAACGCGGGAGAATCGTGGAATGAGGTTAGCGGAAACCTGCCATCCGACTTTGGATTTGTTATTGACGTTCATGCCCATGAACCAGAAACGGTTTATGTCATTCCTATTAAGAGTGACTCCGAACATTTTCCTCCTGAGGGAAAACTCCGCGTTTACCGCAGCAAGACCGGCGGAAACGAATGGGAGGCTCTAACAAAAGGGTTGCCGCAGAAAGACTGCTACGTGAACGTACTGCGTGATGCAATGGCCATTGATCAACTGGACTCATGTGGTATCTATTTCGGCACAACGGGCGGACAGGTATACTGTTCTCCGGATGGCGGCGACAGCTGGGGCACGATTGTCCGGGATCTCCCGCGTGTGTTCTCCGTGGAGGTTCAGACTTTGCCATGATACGCGTTGAGCTTCCATATCACCTCCGCATGCTGGCTAATATTGATGATGAGGTTGAACTCGATGTTCAGGGGCCGGTCACCCAGCGTTCGGTCCTTGATGCTATCGAGGTACGTTATCCGATGCTTGCCGGTACCATTCGTGATCATGCCACTCAACAGAGACGTCCCTTTCTTCGCTTCTATGCCAATGGAAAAGATCTGTCGCTGCAATCTCCTGATGTTGAATTGCCCGACGAGGTACTGTCTGGAAAAGAACCCTTGCTGATTATTGGTTCTATTGCGGGAGGATGATATGTCGAGAATCCCTGTTTGTGAGGATTAGTGCAATTGGGTGTCTTATCTATATCCGTTAGCGGGCTAACTATTATACTGATGAGATACCCGGGCGACACCATGTCTATCGGTGGGATAAGTGCGGCTCAAACGCTCATGAAACATAACTTGATTGATGAATACATGCTCTTGGCCCACCCTGTCATTGCGGGCTCTGGAAGAAGGCTGTTCCCCACGGATGAATCTCTATCAGGAAAAGGCCGGAACGACCGGTTGCATCTTAAACTGATTAATACAAAAACATTTAAGTCGGGCATTGTTATGCTTCATTATGAATATGTGCAGGGTTCAAGCGAGGACGCTGGAACCAGCTTTCGGCGGCCCATTTAATAAGCATTGCTAGTAATCTATAAGGAACTTACAAACCACAAACCATTGTTTCCGGCTTCATTATTTACACCCATTTGAAAGAACAAACGAATAAAATATCATCATGGAAAAGAAAAACTTGTTCACGTCACTTCTTATTGGAAATAATACCAGGCTCCTGGATATTAGTATGCTATTACTACGGTGTGTAATTGGTCTTATCCTGTTCGTAATTGGATCCGGTAAGGTATTGGGCTGGTTTGGCGGCATGGGAATGGCTCAAACCGTTCAGGCATTCGGCAAAGGGGGCTTCTCCCCGCCTCTTGTCTATCTCAGCAGTTACACTGAATTCATTGGGGGCATTTTGCTTATCATCGGCTTCCTTACCAGACCCATTGGTGTTGCCGTTATGATCAATATGATTGTGGCAACCATTGTTATGTTGCCCAATGGTCTTGTGGGACCAACCAGTGCCGCCCTTCCGCTTACCGTTTTGGTCGTCGATATTGCCATCCTCATTGCGGGTCCGATGGACTATAGCATTGATTTTTTGATCACGAGGGGAACCGGAAAGTCAACGGTGACAGAATCAGAGTTGCCGGTTTAATTAAAAGTCATACGATCGTCATTACTAGTCATTCGATGGGCATTCAGTGGACAAGCACTTGATGTTTTCAAAGGCATGAATAAAAAGACATAAAAAAAGCGCCCGGAACACATTTGAATATCTTTTCTGTTCGAAAGAGATACACAACCGGGTTGCGGACTTTTGTTTCAACCCTTATTGATGATCTTGCCGTGGCCTTCACATCAACTGTGTTCACCAGTTAATTAGCAAAAATCCGATCCAATTGTCAATACCCGGAACCTACTATTTTCAAACAACTTTTCCACAACGTTATCCACATAATATATTTCCTGGGATTATATAAATTGGTAGCCATAGACATAGCTACCCATGGTCCTGTGATGCAGACAATTTTCCCGGGTATATATTCATGAATATTAGAAAAACCTATTGACATAGGGTTGTCATTTCGTATGTATAATTTAATCCGTGATACTTCATTTAAACGGAAAATCAAATTGGAAATGTCATGGAAATCATCCCATTATTACTTAAAGAAATGGATCAGGAAGCCCAGACTACAAGAAAATTTCTTGAGAGGGTTCCTATCGACAGATTTGGTTGGAAGCCGCATGAAAAAAGCATGACCTTACAAAACCTGGTGGTTCACATTGCGGAACTCCCTGGATGGGTTGATACGGGAATCAATACCGATGGTCTGGACTTTGCTACCACCCCTTATAAGCCAACACCTGTAAGTACTTCAAAGGAACTCTTATCGCTCTTTGAAAAATCACTGGCATTAGGAAGAACCGCCTTATCAGGTGCATCTGAAAGTGATTTGCCGGAAACCTGGACATTACGCAATGGTGATCAAATACTGAGCGAAATGACGAGGTATGAGATTATCCGTCATTCGTTCAGCCAAACCACACACCATCGTGCTCAATTAGGTGTATACTTACGACTGATGAATATACCGATACCGGGCAGTTATGGTCCCAGTGCCGATGAACCTGCATTCTGATGTATGACGAATACCCTATCAGAATGTGTCCATTGGACTTTTTACTCCCATACCACCTTTCTTGATGATATGTGTGTAAATCATCGTTGTGCTGACATCCTTATGTCCCAATAATTCCTGTACGGTACGTATATCGTATCCATCGGCGAGCAGATGGGTGGCGAAGCTATGCCTGAGGGAATGACAGGTTGCCTTTTTTGAGATTCCGGCTGCCAGTACAGCTTTTTTTAACGCCCGCTGCACATATGCCGGAGAGATATGATGTCTGTGAACTAACCCACTGCGGGGATCTTTGGAAAACCGTGAAGATGGAAACATATATTGCCAGCGAAGCTGCTCGCTCTCACTTGGATACTTTTTTGCAAGCGCATTGGGCAACAAAGTTTTCCCCTGTCCCCTCGCCAGATCTCTGTCGTGGAGATTAGTTACTCTGGTGACCTGGTCGTGCAATTTTGTAACACATTTTTGTGGTAGTATTGTCACCCGGTCCTTGTTCCCTTTTCCAGAGCGAACCCAAATTTGGGTATAATCGAAATCGACATCCTGTATCCGCATGCGCAAACATTCTGATATGCGAAGTCCGGCTCCGTATAACAATTCACAGATTAACAAGGGTCTTCCGTCCATGTGTTGGAGAACACGAATGACCTCACCTTTTGACAGAACTACTGGTAGTCTCTCCGGCTTTTTAGCTCTTATTAATCCCTCCAGGTCCAGGGAAGATTGTTCAAGCACCTCTCTGTATAGAAACACCAAAGCCGAGAGAGCCTGGTTTTGAGTCGATGCTGCAACATTCAAATCGTTGGCAAGATAATTCAGAAATGATGTTACATTTTCATTAGTCAGTTCGGAAGGATGGATTGTCCCATTAAAACGGATAAACCGGACAATCCAGCGAACGTAAGCCTGTTCCGTGCGATAACTATAATTTCTTCTGCGTATTTCCTGACGAACCTGATCGAGCAACTTTTGTTTTTTCATGGTCATAATAGAATAGATTACCCTCTAACTAATAAGACCGGTAATAAAGCAAATCCTTACACAAAGAAATGAATTCAGATATATAGGAATAGAATAATTCAACTCTCAGATATCTATTCCCTATAGTCGTATGATCAGCTTGCAGTCTCCGCCTTTTGGATCGTAGCATCTCCAGTGAAGGTTATTAGCCGCGGATTTACGCGCGTCCAAACAGGTCAATATTTAGATCATCTGCGTCAATCTAAGGATAATATGGTAATAACTGATAATTTAACTGCTCAAAATGGGTAAGCATATTTTATGATTATAACATCAGGCGATAACTCTTCCTCCAAGCGATAATAATAAAAGTATTATGCAAAGTGATTATGCAACCAACTGTACGCATAAAACATAGGAACAGGGTCTTATTTGTTTTTAAAGGATATTTGCCGATTTTATCAAAGTATTGATAAGGATCGCCTGTTTGTATAATATAATGTTATACTCATTTACAAAACACCAATTCCATGAAAAAGACGCTCCTTTTCTGCTTGAGCCTTTTGATCGTCTCCTGTTCAAACGAAACAAAACAAACCATAACCTTAGCCGTAAATCAAACTGTTCGTATTCCTGTTGAA
>DATFNI010000158.1:0-15118 GCA_035266485.1 Balneolales bacterium | reverse complement strand
AAAGCTTCGAAGAGTTTCATTAATTCATCGGGCTTGATCATCTTGCCGATGGTGTTGGGAGTCTCTCTGGGTAGCACGACTCCTTTCATAGGTGAATTTTTAACCCAATGCTTGTCGACACACCAACGCCAGAAGTGTTTTAAATGTCGATATTCTTTTTTGCGAGTAGCATTACTTATATCATTACGCATCAAGTATCTGGATATATCATTAGATGTGATATGAGTTAGAAATTTACTTTCAAATTCGTTTCGCTTAATGAAACACTCCAGGATTGTTTGATACGCGGTGCGCGTCGAATCGGCCCAATGGAGATGATTATCTAAAAAAATCTCCACGGCCTTCATCAATTTGATGCTATTATCATGGTCGTTGACCTGGAGAACAAAGCCGTCCCGGAAGGGATCTATGCGCCGGTGTTTTCAAGCTCCGTGAATCTAGCACGTAGTTTCTCCGCGTGAATTTTGTTGTGTGTGCCGAGGGAGAATTTTCTCTTGAGTTGTTTGCCATCAATTGTGGTACTGAATTCGATGTACCACGTTCTGCCTCTTTTCTTTAGTCCAGCCATGGGGTGGGCCCTTTTTTGGTACCTTGATATTTAGTTTTGGGTGTAATTCCGCCTATAAAGTACAAATAATCTGGGGAATTAAAAATGGCAAAGAAGGGCATAAACCTCCCATTAAACGACGAAATCGCCGTTTTTGGGCTTTTATGAGTACCGCCGGCCGGACTCGAACCGGCACGGAGTTTTAAGCTCCATTGGATTTTAAGTCCAACGTGTCTACCAATTCCACCACGGCGGCATCCTGTGCGGGATCAAGAATACAAATTTCACTCCTAAGGTACAATATTCACCACTCTATTAATGCCTTAGCCATATTTGAGGTTTGATTGATTCTTAGGGTGATTAAGCTTCTATGAGCCGTTCATTGAAACCATTAGGTTTAAAATTCTTATGAAAAGATCACGATCGTCTCAGAGGAACGGTGCATTTTGTATAAATTGTTTGCATCTAGACAATTACTCACTAGCAGGTAAAGAAATTTCCAAAAATTAAAGAGAGGTAGTATGAAAAATATCTTTGCAAAAACATTATCTATTGTCCTTCTGACCATTCTTGCGGCGGGATTCACCTATCAGCAGGCAGAGGCACAATTCAGTATTGGTGCTTCCTATGAGATCAGGTCGAATAATCCGACGAATGGATTTGGGATACGGATCGAAAACGATCTGCCTTTGAAATTGCCACTTGTTGCAATCGGAGTCCGGGCCCAGTTCAGCAACTTTAGTGAAAAAAACAGCCTTACAACAAACAGTGTAACTTATGATCAGAAACTTGATCATTATAATATTGGACTTTTGGCCCTGGCTAAGGTTAAACTTGGTTTGCTGAGTCCATATGCTGGTTTGGGGATCGGAACGAATCATCTCAATGTCAAAAATACCGGTCCGATTAGTTTCGGGGGACCTAAAAATAAAACGAAGATCTATTATGAAGGAGTTCTGGGAGCATCGGCAACCCTCCTTCCATTGATACATCCTTTTATTGAGTATCGCCTTCAGAAGAACAATATCAGCGGAGTGATAAACGGATATAGGGCAAAGGATTCCAATGGCATCTGGGCCTTTGGCGTCTCGTTGCAATTTTAGTTAATTTGTTTTTTGCATACGAAGGAGAGGGCCAATGGGTCTCTCCTTTTTTTGTTTACGGGAGGCAGATGTAAAAAAGGGTAATAGGTATGATTACGAATGTTATGTATATTTTTAAATCCATAAATTACAATCTCTGAAGGGAGTCGTGTCTGATTGGCTGTCTGAAGCGTAAAGTATTTACCATACTCAAGGGTCTTGTATAACTTCTTGTTTAGTTGTTCGTTTAAATTCAGTAAAACGCAAAGTGATGTTCAATAGGTGCAGATTCCATTGTACTGGCAATGTAATCTGTGGTGGCAGTTATCGCAGTATATGAGCGAAGTAGATGTTAAAATTAATATTGGCAGGGATCTTGATCAGTTTGAACTGGAGAGACCCCAACAACTGGAGCTGGAGAACCTGCTCCGGGTGTGTCGGGAATCGCTCGATTATTGTGACGAGGATCTGATAAAACGTGCTTTTAAACTTTGTTACCTGGCTCACCGTGGGGAGACAAGGGCGTCGGGTGAACCTTATTACCTGCATCCGATTGAGGTTTCCATCATTGTAGCCAAAGAGATAGGTATCGACGATGTTTCTGTTGCAGCCGCTCTTCTTCACGATACCGTCGAGGATACCCCCATCACGCTTGCCGATATCGAGAAATATTTTGATCCGACAGTTACGCATCTGATTGATGGCCTGACTAAGATTTCGGGGGTTTTCAAGAACCGGAATACCAAACAGGCCGAAGCTTTCATGAAGTTGCTGCTCTCGATGTCGGAAGACCTGCGGGTGGTGCTCATCAAGTTTGCTGATCGTCTCCATAATATGCGCACGATCCAGCACCTGGCAAGGGAAAAACAGATTGTCATCGCCAGCGAGACCATTGAGCTGTATGCTCCGCTGGCCCATCGGTTTGGACTCTATAAGCTGAAAAGCGAGCTGGAAGATCTGAGTTTCAAAGTGCTGGATCCAACCGGTTACCGGTTTATTGCCCGCAAACTCAGGGAAAAAAAGGAAGCCCGGGAGAATTTTATCAATGAATTTATGGAGCCTATCCGTAAACGTCTGGTTGATGCCGGCTTCCATTTTGATATCAAAGGCAGGCCCAAGCATATCTATTCGATTTACCGGAAGATGATGCGTCAGCAGAAACCGTTTGAAGAGATATACGATCTGTTTGCTATCCGGATTATCCTGGATGAACCGCATCAGAAAGAAGATTGCTGGCGGGTGTATTCATTTATAACCGATTCGTACACGCCGATTCCGGAACGGTTTCGTGATTTCATCTCCGTGCCCAAAGCCAATGGCTACCAATCGTTGCATACCACGGTTATTACGAACAAAGGAATTAAAGTCGAGATCCAGATTCGAACCCGGAGGATGGATGAGATCGCCGAAAAGGGACTGGCAGCTCACTGGAAATACAAAGAAGGCGACGATAAAAATACTATCGACAAATTTGTGCACTGGGTTCGCGATATCCTCGAAAACCCGCGGCCCGATGCAGCGACCGAGTTTGTCAAAGACTTCCAGCTCAATCTCTATACCGATGAGATCTATGTGTTTACGCCAAACGGAGAGCTCCGGACCCTGCCCAAGGAGGCAACTCCCATCGATTTTGCATTTGATATACACAGCGAGGTCGGGGAACGAGCTTTGGCAGCGAAAGTTAACGGAAAAATTGTTCCACTGCGTCACGAGCTGAAAAGCGGGGACCAGGTTGAAATCATAACCGGAAAGCAGATCAACCTGAATACCGACTGGATTAATGATGTGGTCACACATAAGGCCAAATCACGCCTGCGCCAGTTTATCAAACAGCGTGAACGGGAGCTGGCCGACCAGGGTCGTGATATATGGGAGAGAAAAGCAGCAAGACAAAAGATCAGCATATCAGAGCAGGATTTGGCCAAGATCGTGGGCCGCTTGCGCTATTCTTCAACACAGAAATTATTTTCAGATATTGCCAACGGCGTATTCGATGTAAACCGTTTGGTCACTATTGTTAAGCAAGTAATCAGTGGCGGGAAGATCGAAGATGAGAAACAGGACGATCTGCCGGTCGTTGATGAAGAAGAGTTTAACGAGCAGTTTTATGAAGATGCCCGGACTGCAGGGCAGCATGACGGGCTGATCATCAATGGAAATTTGACGGATGTCAAGTATTCCTACGCCAAATGCTGTAACCCGATCCCCGGAGATGAAGTCATCGGGTTCATCAGTCGCATTGGCGATATAAAAATACACCGGGTTAATTGTAAAAATACCAGGTATTTGCTTCAGACTGATGCTGAACGGATTATCGATGTTTCATGGGCGCGCAACACGAATGTGCAATTTATCGGTGCTATCCGGATTATCGGCGAAGACCGGGTAGGTCTGATTAACGACATCACGGATGTGATATCTAAATCGCTGAGAACTAACATGAAAAGTATCAACGTGAACAGTGATAGCGGGATGTTTGAAGGAACACTGATTTTATATGTAGACGACATCGATCACCTGGAAAAGATTATCAAACAAATTATGAAGATTGACGGCATAAAACAGGTATATAGATATGAATAAATTTATAGAAAGACTTTATCCTGATTTATAGATTTCGTATTCTTACGCAACACTTTAATTATCAATCTATTACGTACTAATTAGAAGTCTACAATAACATCTAGCTTTTATATGCGTTTATTAAAATTAACAGATGTTTTACCCTAATAAATCAATTATTCCATCCTAAACAAAAACATAATAAGGATTAACGATCATGACTTACACTAAAAGAGATATTGTTCGTCGCATTTCTGAAGATTTGGATGCCCCGATGGTACAAGTCGAACCTTGGGTAGATGCCGTTATTGCAGCTCTTCGGGATACTATGATGGACGCCAACCCTACATGCCGGATTGAAATTCGTGATTTTGGTGTCTTTGAAGTCAAAAAGACGAAGGCGAAACCCAAAGCTCGTAATCCCAAAACCAATGAAGTCATCTATGTGCCTGAGCATCGTAAGACCCATTTCAAACCAAGTAAATTATTGAAAGAGTTCTTGCGTCAACCTCTGGAAGAAAATAGTAACGTAGAGGCGTGATATTTTTCCGTGCAGAAACGCATTATCGGTATTGATGTCGGAAATAAACGAATAGGTTTAGCTCAATCGGACTTGTTAGGAATGCTGGCAAGTCCGATTGGTACATTTACGAGGGGTGAAATTTTTAAAAAACTACATGATCTGACAGATCGTGAGCCCATCGAAACATTTGTGATTGGCTGGCCGCTCACACTGGCAGGCATGGAGGGCGACGCCATTCATATGGTAAAGTCGTTCATCGGGGAAGTGAAAAAGGAGTTTCCGGGTATCGAAATTATTCGCTATGATGAGCGTTTTACCAGTGTTATGGCACAAAAAGCGATCCTTAGTTCAGGCGCTTCCAAAAAAAAGCGCCAAAATAAAGGATTGGTCGATGCTGTAGCTGCTTCTTTGCTGCTGCAGGATTATCTTGATGCTAAAAAGTTGAATCGTAATAAAAGTTGAATGTCTGTTTTACCGATTACAATTTATGAGGATCCGTATCTGAGGACCAAGTGTGATCCCGTTGAAAAAGATAGCGAAGAATTACAGCAGTTTGTCGATGATCTGTTCGAAACCATGTATAATGCACATGGAGTGGGGCTGGCTGCCCCCCAGGTTGCCAACACCTCCCGTATTTTTGTAATTGATGTTGATGCAATGCTTAAAGAAGAGAACGGTTCCGAACCGATGGGGCCTGTTGCGTTCATCAATCCTGAAATAATCAAGAAAGGCAATGACATTGTCGAGTACGAGGAAGGGTGTCTGAGCATCCCGGACATTCGTGAGAATATCCAACGACCAGACTACATAAAGGTTAAATATCTTGATCGTGATTTCAAAGAGCAGACACTGGAAGCGCGGGGGTGGCTTTCCCGGGTCATTCAGCATGAATATGATCATATCGATGGAGTTCTCTTTATTGATTACCTGGGATCATTCCGGAAACGGCTGCTGAGGGGAAAGCTGAAACAGATGGAAAATGGAGAGGTTGAAACGGAGTACCCGACAGCGAATCACGTTGCCCAGGAATAGCTTGAAGGGTTTTAGCGGAAGTGGATGTGTCATAATATGCTGTCATTTGTAGCCATTCGGTTGTATCCAATCCTGCAAGCGACTAAATATATATGTGTTGAATGATTACAGAATTACTTTAAATTCTGATAGTCTCCAGGACGCCTTGACCACTTGCCATGAACCTCTTAGCTTTTCAAAATAAATTCAACTTTAAGTACTCTAAACTCTAAGTACTTTAGACACTTTTTATGAAACTCGTGTTTATGGGAACTCCCGAATTTGCAGTTCCCAGTCTGATAAAGCTGCACAAAAGCAGTCATAATATTGTTACAGTTGTTACCGGTCCGGATAAACGGCGGGGGCGGGGAAAAGATCTGAGTCCCACACCGGTGAAGAAAACGGCCCTGGAATTAGGATTACCTGTTCTGGAGGTGCTGGATTTAAAATCCGAGGAATTTTATAACAAGTTAGAAAGCCTCCAACCGGATCTCTTTGTCGTCGTGGCGTTTCGAATCTTGTCAAAACGAGTACTGGCAATACCCAAAACCGGATCCATTAATCTTCATGCTTCGCTTCTTCCCAAATACCGTGGCGCGGCCCCGATTCATTGGGCTGTTGTAAATGGCGATGCCGAGACCGGTTGTTCCATCTTTTTTCTATCTGAAGAGGTCGATGGGGGGAAGATATTGCTGCAGCGAAAAACCCCTATTGGGATGATGGAAAATACCGGCGAGGTATACGACCGGTTGAAGGATCTTGGAAGCGATCTTTTAGCTGAAGCGGTCGACCGCATAGCCTCGGGTTCATATGAGTTGCAGGAACAGGATGAAAGACAGTCAACTCCCGCACCGAAAGTCTTCAACGAGGATGCTTTTATAGATTTTAGGGCAAAAGCCCTGGAGGTTCATAATAGAATCAGGGGGATGAATCCATTTCCCGGGGCATGGACCACAATTGATGGTAATCGTCTGAAGTTGCTGCGTGCCAGACCAGCCGATTCTGAACCGGTATCTACAGGTAACGTTGATATCGTAGATGGTTCGGTAATCGTCGGTTGTGGGAGCGGAACCCTTGAATTACTGGATGTTCAGATGCAGGGGAGGTCACCTATGAGAGCCATCGATTTTTTTAACGGATATCGTGGAAACCGCGCACTTGGTGCCTGAATTAACCCTGTTTATTAATTTTGTAATAAAAAGCTTTCATAAACAGGGCATCTCGCGTTTGGATTCTTAAATATTTTTCCGATTATTGGCGTTGTCAACAGGGAATAGTTTTTCGTTGACAATGCTACATATCACCAAGCAACAGAACCGATACTGACGTCATGGAGTTATCACCACTGTTACAAGCTGCTAAACAGAACGATTTCGAGGCCCTGAAAGAGGCTGATGCGAAAGGTGCGGATATTAACGAACTCACCACCAGTGGGTTTTCCGCTATTATCTATGCAGCTCAAAACGATAATATGGAAATGGTAAAGTACCTCATCGAAAAAGGTGCCGATGTGAACGCCAAAAACAAACTGGGCGGAACGGCTTTAAACAGGGCCGCCGAGAATGGCAACATCAAAATGATGAACTACCTGATTGAACATGATGCAGAACTCGGTCCTCTGGCTCTTATTGTCGCAGCTCGTGAAGGTCATCTGCATGTAGTCAAGATGATGGTTGAGAAAGGTGTTGACATCAATGCCACCCAAAGCTGGGGCCATACGGCGATCATGCTTGCTTCGCGTGAGGGGAATGCCGATATCGTACGCTACCTCATAGGCAGAGGTGCTGATGTCACCGTGAGAGACAAGAATGGGGACTCTGCGCTGAATCTTGCTTTGGATAACGATCAGGCAGAAGTAGCCGCAATCCTCCGTCGTTACGGTGCCACACTTTCCAAGCCCAAGAAAAAGACATCTATCATCGCACCCGAAGAGGATGAAGATGAGGAAAGTGATGACTCGTTTGTAGATACCAGCGAGGATGATTTCGCGGACGACGACGGCGATTCGGACGAGTAAAATTGAAACCGGCAAAGCCGTCATCCAATGACGGCTTTTTTTATTCCCGACGCGTGAATCTCCGGTTTGTTATTTATTAGCGATAATTCGTGTTCAAAAAAGAAGAAAAAATGGTAACTTAAAGGCCAATAAAGTCTTGTTTGAATGCGATAACGTTCGCAACCTCTCGTGGTGGAATGTAATTGAAGCTGGATCTGTTTGAGCAGCGGACGTGAGCAAGTAATTATTTATTTATTGAATCAAAAAGAATAGAAAGGTAAACAATGGCAAAAATTAAAGTAGGTATTAACGGGTTTGGCCGGATTGGCCGTCAGGTAACTCGTTTTATTCTTAGCAACCATCCCAATATTGAAATCGTTAGTGTAAATGATTTGACGGATGCTGCAACACTCGCACACCTTTTTAAACATGACTCATCACAGGGAACCTATCAGGGCGATGTTTCGGTTGAGGGATCAAACCTTGTTGTCGATGGTCATAAAATCGGTATTACCGCAGAAAGAGATCCTGCCAATCTGAAGTGGGGTGAAAAGGGCGTCGATGTTGTAATCGAATCAACCGGGCTGTTCCGTACAAGTGATTCGGCCGGAAAACACCTTACAGCCGGGGCTAAGAAAGTCGTCATCTCTGCTCCTGCCAAAGGTGATGTCAAGACCATTGTTATCGGTGTGAACGACAATGAGATCGCCGATGATATTAAAATCTACTCCAACGCCAGCTGTACAACAAACTGCCTTGCACCACTGGTTAAGGTTCTGGATGATAATTTTGGTGTTGAAAAAGGTTTCATGACAACGGTTCACGCCTATACGGCCGATCAGCAACTCGTTGATGGTCCGCACAAGGACCTTCGTCGTGCCCGTGCCGCTGCTATCAACATTGTGCCAACAACTACCGGTGCTGCTAAAGCTGTGGGCCTGGTACTGCCCCATCTGGATGGCAAACTGGATGGTGGCGCTATCCGCGTTCCCGTACCGACTGGTTCTTTGACCGATTTCACTGCAATTGTGAAGAAGGGCACTACTGCTGATGAAGTGAAGGCAGCCTTCAAAAAAGCTGCTGCAAGTAACCTTAAAGGTATCCTTCAATACAGCACAGATGAATTGGTATCTACAGACATAATTGGTAATGAGCACTCCAGCATCTTCGATTCCAGCCTTACAAAAGTAGACGGAACGCTGGTCAAAGTTATCAGTTGGTATGATAATGAAGCCGGTTACTCAGCACGTACGGCTGATTTGATTGAAAAAATCGTCTGATCATTCAGACTTTCATTTTTTTGACATCCACGGGCTGAAATAGTCCGTGGATGTTTTTATATTTACCGTTCTTGGTTGAGTTTGAATCGAGTGGATTCGTTCAGCTAAGGCGCATCAAAAGCGGGGCGTAGCGCAGTCCGGTAGCGCACCACGTTCGGGACGTGGGGGTCGCAGGTTCAAATCCTGTCGCCCCGACTTTGCCCACCTTCGTTCCGATACTTTCGGAATCGGAACGAAGGTGGGCTTTTTATTTGGAGTTAATGCCGCAAACGGCGGGCTTCGTCGAGCGATGCCCAAAGAGGACATGCATTTTTGTATAAGCAGGTGTCCCTTTTGTATCATCTATTGTCGGGCCCTTTTGATTCACAAAAGTGTAGGGCTCCATTCTGTTTCAAGCTTCAAAACTTTTAGGATCCAGCCAGAATGATTCCAGGAAGCATCGTCCCGTGGGGACCTGATGTTGGTATAATAAATGCTGAAAATACATCTATCATGCCTTCAGGTACGGAATATGTGTACCGCTCCTCTCATTTAACCTACGGTCTGATCGCATTCTCAAACCACGCAAAATCCGTGGTTAATAAAAAGATTTACTTCACATCATCCAGGGGCCCGTCATAAGGCGATGGGTATAGGAACCGGTATCCCAGAACATTCTTCAGCTTCTGGTTGCTGACAATCTTATGTCGTGTACCACCATCTGCTTCCGAAAATGTTGGCAATTTCAACCCGGATCTTCTGACCATCTCGGTATAATACTCTTCCCTGGTTGGGTGTTCATCCGAAGAAGCGTTAAAAACTTCATCCCGAATGTCTTTTTCTATCAACCGCTGAATGATGCCAATACAATCATCGAGATGGATGAGGTTTACAGGTGCCGAACCATTGCGGACATAATCCCGTCCGGCAAAGTAACGGGCCGGGTTCCTTTCATATCCATACAACCCGCTAAAACGCACAATGGTGGTTGAAAACGTATCGTCACTTTGCAATAAACGTTCAGCCAAAAGAATGGGATGGGCTTCCGAATCGCGTATGTCCTGGGTGTAGGACTCCGAAACCAAACCGCCGTTATCCGGATAGACGGAAGTGGAACTGACATAAATCACATGCGGTTGGTTCCTTTTGATCCATGGCAGGATACCTTTCATCTGCAGGATAGGAAATTCGGGTGGTTTTCCACCTCGCAATCCCGGGGGAACATTTATGATCAGCGTGTCGCAATCAAAGAAAATATCAACCGGTTCTTCATAAACGGGTTGCGGATTAAGGGCTAGAAGCCACGGCCAGATATCGTGCTCTCTCAGGATTGAGAGCTTACCGGAATCTCTGGTTGTTCCTTTAACGGTATATCCCGCATCCACAAGTGTTTTTCCCAGAGGCAAACCGAGCCAGCCGCATCCAAGAATGCTAATCGTCTGTTTCATATCATTGCAGAAAGACTTCCGGTTGTGAGCATTTCAGTCGTGCGCTAGTGATACTTTCACAAGGTTCGTTGCTGATTCAGCGTTCCTTCCATTACGCGTAAATGTATGGGCCAGAAAATGATGTACTCTCGGCGGACGATTTCCTTCGTGAAAGGACAGGACTCTCTCTTCAATGGTTCGGTCCAGTTCAGTAACCCGTTCGTGCTGGCGCATATGTTCGGCCCACGACTGGACCATGAACGATTCGATGTAAACCTGTGGTTCCGCGAGATCGTTGAACAGTCCCCACTGATAAGCTCCATCTCTGCGGCGTGATCTTCCAAGTTCTTTAATAGCCCTCATAAAATCCGGTGCAGCGTCGGGGCTTACCCTGTATGTAACCGTAACGAGAACAGGCCCCTGCTCGGGTTGCGGTTCATCAACAATTTGCGGTACCGGCCAGTGCTTGGATGGAGAGAGATTGAGCGTTTCTGAATAGACTAGTGGAAGTTTGCGGACGAACAGGTGTCCAACGAGCAAAGTGCCACCTGCAAGCAAGAATGTGTAAGACATACCCACTGCATTTGCAACGGCACCCCAAATAATGCTTCCAAATGCAAAGAGGGCAAAGAAAACCATCTGATAAACGGATAACCCGCGGGCCCTGACCCAGGGAGGCAATACTTTCTGTATCCCGACATTAAAACTGGCCAGGAGTGTCACCCATGCTGTCCCTGCGAAGAACATGACCAGACAGAGTACATAAAAGTTTTTCAGAATAGCGAGTATGATGAAAAAAAGGCTGAAAATGAAGATTGCAAAGGATATGGTTGTTCGGGAGGAAAACTTATCATGCATTTGAGGCAAAAGTGTGGCACCAAGGACGGCTCCCAAACCGAGGAATCCAATCAATAAGCCATAATGCAGAGCATTAAGATGCAAATCCTGCCGGACGTACAACGGAAAGACGGCCCAAAGCGCACTGGCACCGACAAAAAAAGCCGCACTCCGAATCAGGACGGCATGCAGATCAGGTGAGAAGCGTGTGTATCGAAGTCCTGCCTGTATGGCACCAAGTACCCGTTCGTCCTGCAGGTTTTCCTTAACCGGTGGATTGGGCATCCGAAATAAAACAAGCACAACTCCAAGAAATGAGATAGCATTCAGGAGAAACACGAATGCAGGACCTAATGCCGAAATGAGGAGTCCGGCCAGTGCGGGACCAATAGCCCTTGCCAGGTTCATGCCCACACTACCCAGCGAAATGGCTGCCGGCAGCTGTTTCTCGGAGACGATATCCGGTATCATGGCTTGCCAGGCAGGTGAAGTAAAAGCCGAACCGATACCCAGCAGGAAAATGCACAGAAGGAGGGTCCATGCCGTTGTCAAGCTGAAATAGGTGAGGGCACTAAGGGCCATCGCTACGAGAAGCATCCAGGATTGACTCACGAACAAAAGCCTGCGACGATTAACCAGATCAGCAAGTGCACCGGATGGGAGCAAGAGTAAAAACATAGGCAAGCTGGCCGCTGCCTGAACCAGAGACACCATCAATGGCGTCGGTGAGAGGGACGTCATAAGCCATGCCCCTGCAATATCCTGCATCCAGGTGCCGATATTCGACACAATAGCGGCAATCCATAATGTGCGGAACACCTTGTGTTTCAATGGATCCCAGGTATTAACGGAACGTTTGTTTGTCTGTGTCTCAGCCATGTAATGGATCAAAAGATGAAACCAATAACTTCAAAATCAGGAATTCGAACAATTAATGATATATAAGTCCATGAATATTTAAACTTGATATGGGAGGATGGCTTATCCTCAGTACTTCGATGAACCGTAACCCAAACATCACTGTTCCGATTACAAACAACAAATGATATAGCGATGCCAAAAGAGACAATCGGGTTTCGTAACCAAAGAAGTTGGTATCAACTCATCGACCATACTGCTGATACCGGTTTTCGGGTGAGGGGGAGTTCCCCGAAGGAATTGTTTGAACATGCTGCATTTGCGCTGTTTGACATAATGGCTGATTTGAAGAATGTTTCCCCGGATCAGTCAAAAGACATTAACCTAAGCGCCGCTGACCGGGTCTCTTTGATGGTGGACTGGCTTTCCGAGTTAAACTATTTCTTCTTCACGGAGGGACTGATTTTTAGTGATTTTGAAGTTTATGATATAGAGGAGAATCATCTTCGTGCACGAGTCAAAGGAGAACGATACATGCCGGCAAAGCACATTATTCATACAGAGGTCAAAGCCGTCACTTACCACGGAATGTATATCAGGCAGAATAAAGGAGAATGGGAGGCCCAGATCATTTTAGATCTTTGATTAGTCTTGAGAAGTGAGATAGTATTAATTCCCGAAAACCACCTTAACACCTCAATCTTAAGATCAACCAACAACTAACATGGACATCAATCTTGCCCGATTCAACATCCAAAAGATTACAGATACTCTTTGGGAGATTCCCAGGGAAGGTGGGATGCGTGTGCCTGCCAGGATTTACGCCACCGAACGGATGATGGAGCAGATAGTCAGTGATCAGGCTCCGCAGCAGGCAGCCAATGTGGCCTGGCTACCCGGCATATTACGGTATTCAATGGCCATGCCCGACATTCACTGGGGATACGGGTTCCCGATAGGTGGTGTCGCTGCTTTTGATCTGGATGATGGAATCATATCGCCGGGCGGGGTTGGCTATGATATCAACTGCGGCGTTCGATTGCTGGCCTCAAATCTTGATCGCAGCGAGCTTGTACCCGTATTGCGGGATCTGGTTGATTCACTTTTTAAATGGGTGCCAACCGGTGTCGGAGCAACCGGAAAGCTGAAGGTAACGGATTCGGAAGAGCGCAAGGTAATGTTGAATGGGGCCCGATGGGCCGTTGATAATGGATATGGAACGGAAGAGGACCTGGAACATATCGAGGAACACGGGCAGATGTATGGCCCGGACCCCGAAACAGTGAGTCAACGTGCCAGGGAGCGGGGACGATCGCAACTGGGTACGCTTGGCTCAGGCAATCACTTCCTGGAAGCAGGGTACGTCTCCGACATTTATGATCAGCAGGCGGCAGAAGTGTTGGGTTTGCGAAAAGACCAGGTAACAGTCATCATCCACTGCGGATCGCGCGGTTTCGGTTACCAGGTCTGTGATGACTATATTCGCGAGTTTCAAAAGGTATTGGATAAATATCACATTGAATTACCCGATCGGCAACTGGTTTGTGCACCGATCCGATCCCCGGAAGGACAGCGGTATCTCGGGGCGATGCGCAGTGCCGTAAATTATGCCTTCGCCAATCGCCAGGTTATCACGCACTGGACCCGTAACGCGTTCGAAGAAGTACTTCATCGAAACAGCAATGATATCGGGTTGCGTGTCGTCTACGAGGTTGCACATAACATAGCCAAGATCGAAGAACACTCTGTGGGTGGAGAAAGAAAACTGGTTTGTGTGCACAGAAAAGGAGCAACACGCGCATACGGTCCGGGCTCGCCTGATATTCCGGAAGATTATCGCTTCATCGGCCAGCCGGTCCTGATACCGGGCGATATGGGACGGTACTCTTATGTCCTGGTGGGTACTGAGAAGGCCATGCAGGAGACATGGGGGTCCACCTGTCACGGGGCAGGCCGCCGCATGAGTCGCAGACAGGCAAAGAATACGGCAAAGGGAAGATCCATCGAACGAGAACTGGAAGAACAGGGAATTATCGTCAAAGGAGCCAGCAGGGGTACGGTGGTCGAGGAAATTCCTGAGGCGTATAAAGATGTGACCGATGTGGTGGAGGCCTGCGAAAAGGCGGGCATTTCGAAGATCGTTGCCCGGCTGAAGCCGTTGGGAGTGATTAAGGGATAAACGGATAGAACGTCGTCGTCGTCGTAGGGGCGCTTCGCGAAGCACCCCTACGACGACGACGACCACAATAAAAGCCCATCCAACGATGAGGCTTAAATGAGCGGGAAACGGGACTCGAACCCGCGACCCTCAGCTTGGGAAGCTGATGCTCTACCAACTGAGCTACTCCCGCTTATTCTACAGAAAATATCGAAAAAGGAAAACATTAGCTATAGCCGGATTTCGTACAGTAACGAAGTTTTTAACCGATAAGATAAAAGAGGAGTTGAAACGAAAACAGAGAGATTAACCTCGTCCTTGTATAGGGTTCATAATTACAATTAAATTAATTGCTAATGAACTGGAAATTAATTATTTATGAATTGGGGCAATGGAATAAAAAGCATGTGAGGCTATCGTCGTGTCAATATCACTAATACTTTTTATAGCTGGTCTTTCTCTTTACGAGTTTTTGTCGTTATGGTTACTATTTCATGAAGTAACCGAAACGGAGCGCCAGTTTTATATTAAAATGGATCGTATTACGCGCCTGCGAAATCCAGGTCTGAATTGAGATGTGCGAAAGCGCTTTCTCTTTCTGTTTGTTATTGTGATACATCGGCATATTCTTTTCCGTATCCGTCTCTGTTTTCAGTGGCCGCTCAGGGGGGAGACGGAAAACATTTATATTTATACCGACCCTTCAGCTTCTGAAAACTCAACCCGGAATTTGCCTTTATCATCTCCGGGTTATTGAATCCTATCTGATATAAAAACAAGGCTAATATTTTTTTATGAGCATTTATTGACACTTGGAACTTTTCTGTTTATTTTATCAACCAATTGGTTGAATTTTAT
>DATFNI010000157.1:0-4318 GCA_035266485.1 Balneolales bacterium | reverse complement strand
ACGATAAAAAGCCACAGTGGGCTGACTAAGATAAATACCAACAAAGTAGCGACTTCAAAAAATCCAACTTTTCTTTGTTTTTCTGAAATTAGAACTGATTTTGTAACAAAATATATAATGTATATAAAAAATAAGATGGCGATAATATGTAAAATAAATATTACAGATATTAATACAGAATTTTCAATAAATGATCCGATGAAAAACACAAAAGTGTAAATGAAGACATACTTTATTCCAAAGTTAAACATGGTCATATTTAGCCGAAGGTTTTCAGGTGAAAGTTCTTGAGTAATGAAACCCACTGTCCACGACCACACAATTTGAAAAATTAATAATGTGAGGATTATAAACGGTACAAAAACAAACCCTAGATTTTTATTGCCCATCGATTCAGCTAGCTCGACCAGAATGCCGGCAGCAATAAATGGAGCAAAGTATGTCAGTAAAACTAGTTTCCAAGCTTTGATTCTAAGTAAAATACTCATAATATGTTTTATTATAACGCGAGTTTCAGCCGCCGCCTACACGGATTGGGTGCTTAAGTTATGTTTGCCAAGAATGACCAACTAGACACCTGCAAAAACGCGATGGCGGTCTGTCTTCCAGGTAGAAGCAGCGGTTACCCGGCTGCTCCCCCCACAGACCCGTACTTGAAGTATTCCCTCATACGGTTCCTCGGCTTCGGTTCACATTACTGCAAACTTTCGACTAGAAGAGTGACTAGCCCCGCTAGCGCTTAACTTTGCTGCCCATGCAGGGTTCAGATATCGTGGACGATTCTCGGACTTGGAAATCTGAAAGTTGATCGAAGCTGCTCAAACTTTTCCCATGTTACATTGCTAGTGCGACTACGTCTTCCTAACCAGAAGCGCCATGCTCTCTCAGCATGCTTGAAGATTAGTTCGAGTAGTCGATAATTACCACGTACACCATAATACTGATAGTGACCCCGTAATTTCGAGCAGAGGGTCTTGAATTGCTCTATTAAAGGTTCGTGACGATTATCTTTGCACCAGGCCCAGAGGGATTTCATCGTCCGTTTGAATCGCTTCTTACACGTTTTCTTCTTAATGACCCAAGATCCCTTCCTTGTTTTTCCCCAGTAGAAGGTAAAACCGAGGAAATCAAACGTTTCATTCTGGTCATCGGATATACTGCTGGTATCCGGTCTGCCAAAGCGAATGAGTTTGGTTTTCTTGGGGTGAATGGACAGATCGAAGCGTGCAAATCGTTTGGTTAAAACGGTCATTACTCTTCGTGCGTCTTCCTCTTCTTCAAAGCCGATCACAAAATCATCAGCAAATCGGACCAGGAAACACTGTCCTTTCATCCGAGTTTTTACCTCTTTGACAAACCAGTCATCCAAGACGTGGTGAAGGAAGATATTGGCTAATAGGGGTGAGATCACACCGCCTTGAGGAGTGCCAGTTTCTGAATAGGACAGAACGGTTCCCTCTTGAACACCGGCGTTCAACCATTTACCTATATAGCGTAGTAGCCCTCCATCGTTAACCCGTTCTTTGATGATCTCCCGAAGGAGCTTGTGGTTTATGTTATCGAAAAATCCACTCACATCTGCATCAAGAATCCAGTTGATGTTGTTCGCTTTGTATGTACACTGCTCCCATATCACTTTTAGTGCCTGATGAGGACTACGACCTTCAATAAATCCATAGGAGAAGTCATAAAAATCCTGATTAAAGACTGCTCCGAGCAGCATGGATACTGCCCTTTGGACTATCTTATCTTCGAAGGCTGGAATCCCGATTGGCCGCTGGCTCTTGTCTTCCTTCTCGATCCACACTCGTTTGACAGGAGGGGCAAAGTATCTCCCGCTCCGCATCCGTTGGTAGAGATCGATGAGGTTTGCTTCCAAGTTATCAGCATACTCCTTGGCTGTAACCTGATCCACGCCCGAGGATTTGGTCTTTCGGGTGCGGGCATATGCCTCGTGAAGAAATTCAACATCCATATGATGGGCCAGTGTAGTAAACACCATCTGTGGACTACTTGCTGCCTGCTCAGCAATTTGCTGAAGTTCCATTGATATAGTTGGTGATCGCAAAGTATCTCCTATAGGTCTATTCGGCAAAACGTTACACCCGGCGTCTCCTTCCCTTCGATGGGTCCCTTGGGCAACGGTTCCCCACCTTACCTGTCAACCGTATGGGCTGACATCCGGTACTATGATCAGCTAAGACTGCCACAAGCCCATCTCGGACCGCTATACGTTGTCCGCTCGCTTACCGATACCTTTGCGTGCATCGGTGTGTTTGTTTCCCTTCTTCAGGCTCGTTGCAGGCCCAATGCATCCTGCTACGCCAGGTATTTTATTAGACCGGTGTACCTCGGCTATCCGGTATTCTTCGCAAGGAGACAGGTGGCTCTCCCAAGTTCCCGAGTTATCCCTGTGATAACATGCCCTGTTCTCAGACCCCGGTGGTGTCCTGTATACTTGCCATAATGTATTCAGGACTGCTGCTTTCCAACGTTTACAAATTGTCAGCTTTGGTTTGGAAAACCTCTTCCTACCTTATCCAAATGACCACAACTATACATATTTCGGGGCTCAATAGCACAGCCTGCTATCTTGATTCCTCCGGCTTCGGACTCCCATTACTGGGCTTACCCTCGGAGTTCACTACTGACCTGCTGGCTAGGCTTTAGTCAGGTGGGACTTTCCAGACACTATGTTCTGAATCACCCACTGGGTAACAGCAACCAATTTCAAGGTAAACACAGCAATGTCCGGTTAGGAAATTGCAGTTAGCACTTGGTGGATGAAGATGATTTTTATCAATAATAACAAAATACTATGTGAAAAATAACTTGACTTTTTACTTCTGAATGCGAGCGGCGGCTCTCATAAGTCCAACTATTTTAAGGAGTTATGAGATGAAGCCGAAAATCAACGCATTCAGCAAGAAATTGTCAAAAAAATCTTACACCCGATTGCACCGGCCTCTGGCTGGTGCAACAAAACACGTACCCGAATTGAAATCGGAAGGAAACAAACCGTTGTCTTTCACCTTTGATGAGCAGCTCAATGTCTTAATCTACTACCATCTTCAGGGATATGAATCCGGAAGGCATCTGATTCAAGCCCTTGAAGAAGATCAGATGGCCAAAGAGCTCACTGCTCCCGAGCAAGGACTGAAAAAGAGCACTTTCTTTGAAGCCATTAACAGCCGCGGTCTGGAGCAAATGCTTCAGGTATACGACAACCTTTATCACCAGGCCAAAGCAGTGTTGCCGGATCACCATTCGTCCCTGGGCAGTATTGTTGGCATCGATGGTTCCCTCATCACAGCCACCTTATCTATGGACTGGGCAGACTACCGGGATGAGGTCAAGAAAGCCAAGATTCATCTTGGCTTCGATGTCAATCGAGGCATCCCCTCCAAGTTTTATCTGACAGACGGAAAAGCAGATGAACGACCGTTTGCCAGCAAGATTATTGAGCCCGGTCAGACCTGTGTGCTGGATCGCTATTACCAGAAGCATCAGGACTTTGATACCTGGGAAACCGAGCAGGTGCATTATGTCTGTCGCATCAAAGAAAACACGAGAGTGGAAGTCATTTACCCGTATAAGACTCTCAAAGGCTCCATCGTCTATTTTGATGCCATCGTTCAATTGGGTTCCCAAGAGAACAACCAGACAGAAAAACCGGTTCGACTGGTCAAATACTCTATTGAAGGAACCCATTATCTAGTTGCCACCAATCGTTTCGACCTTTCAGCAGAAGAGGTCGCTCTGATTTATAAGCTTCGTTGGGAGATCGAAAAATTCTTTGCCTGGTGGAAACGTCAGTTCAATGTATATCATCTGATCGCCAGAACCCAGTATGGCCTGATGGTTCAGATTGTATCAGGGTTGATCACTTACCTGCTTTTGGCCATCTACTGCCATAACGAATATGGTGAAACCGTTAACATCAGGCGCGTCAGAGAACTGCGTGCCAACATGTTAAATGAGGTCTTGTCCAGTAAGTCTGTGCATAGTCGCTCCAAAGGCAAAACGAGTAAGAAGAAGCGGAAAAGGCCTCGTGCAAAATCCTAACCGGACAATGCTGTGAATTTTCGACGCAATTTGGACTTGAAAAGTTAATTATAACTTTTTGTAATAATGGTACGATTACGACTTTGTACCATTTGTCAACAACGTCCCTAATTTATGGACCAAGAGACAGCCAGTTTTCCCCGGAGTAGGTGGAAGAAAGAATTTCGGTTGGCTGATGCGACATTTACTTGCTGGATACTGCTTTTGTGCAAAAGGGTTAACGGGACGTTGACACCGGCTTGCCCAACAGCCC
>DATFNI010000156.1:0-18881 GCA_035266485.1 Balneolales bacterium | reverse complement strand
AAATTGCCTATAAAGCTCACGGTTACATCATATTCAAACAACCGGATTATCGTGTACATGTTGGAGACTTTCTGACGCAGGAAAATGCCGCTCGCTTTGCACGCGTCCTGAAGCGATTAAAATATCCCGATGCGTGGATCGTACGAGACAGAATTAATCCAACTTATATACCTGCTGATTCTACGATCGACCAAAGTTCGGGCAACTAGATGGGCCGGAGGGTATCACTTTTAATGCTATCTCTACAAAGTGGGTTTTCTCCCGGTTCAGGCTTAGTCCGTATTTGGCAAGTCGTTTGCGCGGCACTGAATTTCTTGGTGAATAATCCGGGTTAAGGAACCAAAACGACTTTCCCGATATTTCTGCCCTCTGCCAGGTATTGATAGGCACGATCTGCGTCTTCAAACTCAAAGACTTTATCAACCTGAGGTCGTATCCATCCCTCTTCGACCCCTTCATAAATGGACCTCATCCAGCCTCTGATTTTCTGGCCTTCCTCCCAAAGATGTCCGAGGTTCAAACCGAACACCCCTTTGTTTTGCTGCATAAGTGAAACAGGGTGAAATCGCGGCATTGACAGAACAGTCCTGATCAATCGAAACTTAGCCATCAGACTGCTCTTGGAACTGGCTTCAGATATCCCGTAAATCCCCAACCTTCCGGTAGGCCTCAGAAGCTTATAACAATCTCTCCATTGTGATCCGCCCGTAGCATCAAGGATGAGTTCAACCCCCTTGCCTCCAGTCAATCGTTTTATCCCGGATATCCAATCTTTTCGGTGATAATCAATGGCATAATCAACTCCTCTGTTTCTCAGAAACTGATGTTTATGTGAACTGGCTGTTCCATAAATAATGGCTCCTATATGATGGGCAATGTCAACTGCAGCCAAACCTACGCCACCTCCTGCATTTTGAATGAGTATCGTCTCATCGTCCGTCAACCCACCCATCACGACGACAAGGGCATATGCCGTCAGATAGTTAACCGGCAGAACAGCCGCCTGTTCATAGGTCAATTTATCCGGTTTTCCGAATACCTGTTCGATGGGAACAGCAACTTTTTCGGCCTGTCCTCCGAAACGTGTCAATGCAATAACAGGACGACTTATCCATTTTGGATCGATATTCCTGCCGACATCTGAGATAATACCGGCAACTTCATATCCCAAAACACACGGCTTTTTGGGGGCATCCTGATAAATCCCCTGAACAGCCAACACGTCCGCAAAATTTAAACCTGCGGCCTGAACATCAATAATAACTTCGTTAGGTGCCGGCAGCGGATCTGGTACCCTTTGGATACGAAGTTTATCCACCCCACCGTCCCCAATCACGACGATCTGCCTCATCCTTGACTTAGCCTCACAATAAAACTTACGCCAACCCCAACGTCGCCTTTGTGATAAAAATCAAAACGGCTCTAATCATAGATAAATATTTGCTGAACTACAACGCCATGCGACACATAATTCTGATTCATTTGTCTTTTTTCAGAATGATAAGCGGAATTTAACACTTGTCAATTACATTGGACTTATTTAATGGGCACGAAAATCTTTTAAACAGGAAATATCCGTTAGTTATCGAGGCAATTAGATGGGATATAAACGATATTATTAAACCTTAATGACTATCTAATCCTCAATAGTTGCTTCCTTCTCTGTTCTAGGGCCAAGATTTATAACCTCGACATTACAGACACGACTGTCATCAACTCCAAAACGAATGATCGTTCGCATCGTCTGGAAACCCTGCCGGCCAGAAGCTCCGGGATTCATGAAAAGTACGTTGTTATTCAGATCTCTTGCTATTTTAAGAATATGAGAATGACCACAGATAAACACGTCGGGCGGACTCTCTTCCATCTCCTTTCGGATTGGAATAGCATATCTGCCGGGTGTGCCGCCAATGTGCGTCATCCAGAAATGAACGCCTTCTCTTTCAAGTCGTTGACTGACTGGAAATTCTTCACGGACATCTTTGCCATCGATATTACCATATACTCCAACCAGAGGTGCGATTTTCTCAAGTTCTCTGGCTATCTTAATCGTTCCGAAATCTCCGGCATGCCAGATTTCATCCCTATCCTCAAAAAAGGTTTGTACCTGAGGATCAAGATAGTGATGGGTATCGGATATGAGGCCGATTTTGATCATTCCAAACGACTCACTTTCAACAAATTACCAACGATATTATTTTGAATGCGGAAGTTTACCAAAAACAAATCCATTTCAAAGCATCTTTGCGGTGTAAACCATTAAAAAGAATTAAACCTTCCCAATTCGTTTCACATGAATTGTTATCGTTTTAGCATAATCATCGTAACATGGAACGCGATTCACCACCTAAAAAATTTCCTTCCATCAGTTATTGATACAGATTATCCGGACTTCGAGATCATAATCGCTGATAACGCTTCGGACGATGGCACCAAAGATTGGATAGAAAAATCGTTTCCGCAAGTGCATCATGTCATGTTGGATCAAAATTATGGTTATTGTGAAGGTAATAACAGGGCTGTGCCTGGTTCAAGTGGAGAGATTCTGCTTTTTTTAAATAACGATGTTGAAGTTACACCTAATTGGTTGCACCCTTTAAACGATCTCTTCCAAAACAAACCAACTGTCGCTGCAGTCCAGCCTAAAATACTGTCGTACCGTAACAAAAATGAATTTGAGTATGCCGGGGCGGCAGGTGGATTCATCGATAACTATGGATACCCTTTTTGCCGTGGAAGACTATTTGAGACCGTGGAAGAAGACCATCGACAGTACCAAACACACGGTCCGATTTTCTGGGCCAGTGGCGCATCACTGGCAGTTCGACGCTCCCTATTTGAGAAATCAGGAGGATTTGATGAAGACTTTCAGTTTCATATGGAGGAAATAGACTTGTGCTGGCGTCTTCAAAATATGGGGTACTCAATACATTATGTCCCGGAGAGTACAGTATACCATCTTGGTGGTGGTTCCCTAATAACGGGCTCACCACGTAAGATCACGTATAACTTTCGAAATAACCTGATAATGTTATGGAAGAATGAATCAACACGGAACTTATGGACCCGTTTCCCGATTCGATTGCTGCTGGATGTTCTGGCCGGATTGAAGTTCTTTACATCGCTTCACTTTAGTGAGTTCCTGGCCGTTGCCAGGGCTTATTTTCAATTCATCGGTATGCTTCCGGTAATCCATAAAAAACGGAAACAATCCATTCAATATCGGAAGCCGCACAAATCATTATCCGGGAAAATATCTATTTCCCTTGTATGGCAATATTATATACTGGGCAAACGCCGCTTTACAGAATTGCCGAAGACTGAAGAATATTTATGACCATATCTGCTACATAATATGTTGAAAAGATATGATTATTCCCTGTCAGTCAGTAAGTTAACCAACTAAGCAGATCAAACAACCCGACAAGTTTTTCGGCTATTCATTTTCCTATTTATCACTCGCCCAATTGCCAGCTAACAGTGCCCATAATCCATCGACCGGGCATAACGGCACCAAGGATATCCTGATAATGGGCATCAAACAGGTTGTCGGCCTCAACACCAAGTTTCACATTTTTAACGACGTCATAACCCAGCTTCAGATTCCACACACTGTAACTTGGCGCCATGTATGCATTGATGTCCGTGGCGCTATCACCCTGACGTTGCTTCCAAAGACCACTTAATCCGGCTTCAAAGGCATCTTTATGAATTGAAATCATGCCATTAACAAGGTTACGCGCATGGTTAGAGATGTACTTTGAGACGGTATGCTGGCTGTTATAAGTAGCAGCAAATGTATAACCCATGGTATAATCGAGCATCCAGTTTTGTCCCAGGTCACGGCTCATTGAAAATTCTAATTCCAGGCCTGCTGTTCGAACGTTTTTAAGATTTTCCGCATATAAATAATTGGTATTCGGCTGCAGGTTACTGTTGTTGCTAATCTGATTCGAATTCGTCAGGACGTAATCGATCAGGTTTGTAGATGCTCTGATAAATCCGGTGGCAGAAAATCGTATATCACTCAATGGAAAGACATCGAAGCCAGCCTCCCCTGACCACGACCGTTCCGCCTTGAGCCATGGGTTTCCAATATTTCTCCCTTCCGAAAGAGGTCCCTGTAAATTTGTTGAGATATACCTCTCCGTGTAGTCTGCAGCTCTGATGCTGCGCCCGCCGGATGCCCGAAACACCCATTCGCCTGTATGATAAGCCATACTCACCTGGGGCATCAGCTCGGTACCATAATTATCATCATGATCAAGACGCAGGCTTCCCGTAAAAGTTAACGGCTGGGTCGGATGCCATTGCATCATTGAAAAACCGGCATAATGCCAGTCGGTGTGGCGTCCGCGATCATTACTATGTATAAACCGGTTACTGGCTTGAAATCCGTATGTCCACTCCCACTTTGGGGCAAGTGTCCTATATTGGTAAAGTTGAAGGTCGAGAAAGTTGGTAATATGGTGGTTACCAGGAAATGCCGGGTTGAAAAGATAGTTATCAATATTATGCTTAAAGGATCCTTCCAGAGTGGTCACTCCTTTTTTAAAAGTCTTGGTCAGTCTGACCTGGTTCCACCAGTCTGTGGTCTTTTCTGTGGATTCATCATAGGGACTAGCAGTGTAAAAGTATTTAGCGTTGAAATCCCGGTCATCAAAAGCCGTTCGTGCTGCGAGATCCCATCCGTGGCCCAACTGATAACCACCTGATACAGATGCATTGCGCACATTGAATCGATCTTTGTTATTCTTTCCAAGTTTTTGGCCGGGAGTCTCATACCACATCCCGCCCCCACCGATTCTGTAATTATTTCCATGATGGTAGAAGCCTGCTCTGCCCATCTTCAAATCATACTGTCCGTAACCAGCTTTTACATCGGCATTGGTCTGTTTCCCGGACTCCCGTTGCGCAAAAGCACGGGTAATAATATTAATGACTCCACCGACAGCATCGGCGCCATATTGTGCCGCTGCAGGACCATGCAGAACTTCAATTCTTTCTATTTCGGACGGAGCTACAGGAATGTTTGAATTAAAATGAGCTGTTAACGGGTCATTTAGTCGCATTCCATCGATCAAAACCAACACCTGCGAGAAGGTGCTTCCCCGGATACTGAAGTCCGATTGAGTACCAAATGCACCTCTTGACTGTACCTCAACTCCGGGTAAATACCGGAGCACTTCATCAACCGTATGAACGGGCAGGTTTTGTATAGTTGAAGCCGGGATGATTGTGATATTCCTTCCAGACCCCGCTGCTGTCTGGGGTATTCTGCTCGATGAAACCACTACATCTTTTGAAACAATTAGGGTATCAAGTGTTTTGGGGTTTTGTGCAAACAAAGGTGCTGCAAAGCCGAAAAAAATCAATGAAATAAAGACATACCTGTATCCCTGATACTTCATAACAATATCATTGGTTAACGCAAGTTCATTTCTTAGTAAGGCGACCTAAAATACCAAAAACAAATCTTCTTTGAAGGTGATTTATTGAATCTCGCGGTCAGTGACTATTCTAAAGCAATGGGTTCTGTAAATTTTACGGGATTAAAATAAATGTAGAATGTGATATGAAAATGAAATACTTCATCTATAAATGTATATAAATATGAAAATTTAGTGTTAATTATTATTAATTATCAATTTATTAATTTACTATTTATTACTATGGTTGGTGATATTGTTGCGATTGATCAACACTGTTGCATATTCAGGTCCAATCAACTGATATAGGTGGGTTCATGGGGTTGCAGGCATATTCCAACATGTCACAATAAAACGGTACAGTCGGAATATCTAAATACTCTTAACCTGTGTCCTATAGATAAACATTACTTATAAAATGGAGGGAAAAATGGCCGAGACAATTCCAACGAAGGCAGCATCTGCCGGAACCGCGAAATTAGTCTATATTCTTTACCTTGTCGGCTTGGCGGTGGGGGTAACCGAGATTGTAGGTGTAGTAATGGCATACATGAACAGGGATGAAGCTCCGGAATGGCTTAAAAGTCATTATCAATTCCAAATTCGCACTTTTTGGATCAGCATATTAATGGCGTTTGTTGGAGGCATTCTTACTCTCGTCATCATTGGTATCTTCATACTTGTTTTTTGGTACGTATGGCTTATAATCCGGTGTGTAAAGGGTATGAAATACATTGACAATCACCAGCCCCACCCCAATCCGACAACATGGATGTTTTCGTAATTACTGTGTAGAGGATTTGGGTTCAATTTTAATGCAAAATCAACTTTTATAACGATCTGCTGAACCTCTTTATGTAGATTATTTTCCTCCAGCCACCTATTTCAATATCTTATATTATATCATAGATATTGCTATAAAGGATTGCCAGGGGTGTTTGTAGTTGCTACTTATCTATAACAAGTTAGTTTTTTACACAAAAAGACTCATCCCAACATTGTGAATATTTATTGGTCTCGATTCAAGATTGTGGAGACTGAAGTATATGTCGCTGCAGTGATACATAATTATTGATGTAACCTAATATTATTAAATGTCTAATACCCAGATATTTATAAGTAGTCAGGCTGCAACCCATCAAATATATTGGGTGAGCCTTTCGTAAGTCCTATCTAAAATTATGGGGGTAATGTTATGAAACGTATCTCATCATTACTTTACGTGACGCTTCCTCTATTACTATTCGCCTGGTCCTGTGATGGACCATTAAGCAGTCGGAATGAATCTGACGGCGTACAGCCTGTGGTGTCGGCCAAAGGAGGAGGCCAGGGTGGTGGAGAGGCCGTGGAAGTTGTCGGTAATAACCTGTCCTTTCCTGTTATTTGGGCAGATGGTGTGACAAAGGCGCTACGAGGCACATCGGAACCATTATTGGCGGGTGAATCATTTGTTAAAAATGATACAACATGGTATGTACAGGCTGACCCGCTGAATACCTGGCAAGCTGATAATGTTATTCCGGTAAACCGCCCGGTTACGGTCTCCTTTGTCGACTGGGGTGATAATCTTGAGGCAAAATCATGGCCATACGGGTCACAAGTTCGTGTTGAAACCGTTCTTTACAAGTTACTTGAAGGACCTCCCATGAAAGCTTATCGGATGATGATTTATGACGAATCAATAACCGGTGTAGATGAAATCTGGGGTACAAGTGGTACATCATATTTGAACCACGAAGCAACTATATATTCGGGAACGGCACGACTGGTAATCCAAAAATTAACCAAGGTGCGTGATAGCGAAGATTTATCACTTGAATGGGACGCTACTAACAGTCGATGGATCGGAGACGCTAATGAGCCTGTTGTCTCAAGTGGTGTATGGACCAACTTAGGCGGTCCCACTGCATACTCAGCCGAAATAAATGTTCAGGGTAAATTATTATACGGATACAACTGGGTGACCAAACGTGATGGCGAAGGTGCCGGTGATTACAGAATCACCTTCGTGCTGGAACCAAATGTACCCGGTGTAACCTGCAACACCCTTCTTGACAGATCAACTGTTGTGATGGTACCTGAAGAGGAAACGGTAACTGCCGAAGAGGAAGATGGCGGCTCGGAATCCACAGGTGGCGCTGCTGTAATTGACACCGATAACAACCTTACATATATCGATGTACGGCTGACTGATGGTACTGGTGGAAAAGGTGGTGGACAAGGTGGTGGGAAAGGTAAATCCGGAGGCGGCGGATCAGGATCAGGTGGTGGAGGTCACGGTCGCTGATAATCCATTCTTGTTTTATCGCACCTTTTAAAAAATATGCCGGACCCTTTATAAGTCCGGCATGTTTTATATCATTGAATATGACGTGGTGCTTTAATCAAGTATATGATAGAGTTGTTAAGCAATTACTGCATTTCTATCAGCGGTATTTTTGGACATACCAGCGAACAGTCTCCTCAAGGTTAGCGTCAAAATCGTGCTCTTTTCGCCACCCCAACTCCTTTTCAATCTTTATAGCGTCGATAGCGTATCGCAAATCATGTCCCGGCCTGTCGGTTACAAACGTAATCAGATTTTTATAATCACCTTCTGGTCCTTCGCCAACCACCTTATTCAATTGATCTGCGATCTTGCGCACTAATTCGATATTCATCCATTCGTTGTGACCGCCAATATTATAGGTCTCACCGGTTATCCCTTTGTGAAAAACCAAATCAAGTGCCCGGCAATGATCCTTAACATATAACCAGTCACGTATGTTCTCGCCTTTACCATATACAGGAATAGGTTTTCCCGCCAGAGCTGTCCGAATAACAGTCGGAATTAGTTTTTCATCGTGTTGATGGGGACCAAAGTTATTGGAGCAGTTTGTAGTCACTGTGTTCATACCGTAGGTATGATGATATGCGCGGACCAGGAAATCACTGCTAGCCTTGGTTGCTGAATAGGGTGAGTTGGGGGCATAAGGTGTTTTCTCGGTGAAATATCCGTCTTTCCCCAAAGTGCCGTAAACTTCATCTGTGGAAACGTGATGAAATCGGAATTCTTCAAATGGTTTTTCCTTCTGCATCCAACTTTGCCGACATTCCTCTAACAGATTAAAAGTTCCAACCACATTTGAAAGAACAAATGGTTCTGGTCCGGAGATGGAATTATCCACATGCGACTCAGCCGCGAGATGAATAATTCCATCCGGCTGGAATCTGCGGAATATATCACGCAAAGCAGCTCTGTCCGTGATGTCAACCTTCCGGAAAGTATAGTTGTTGTGATCTTTTACCTTGTTAAGGTAAGACGGATTAGAGGCGTATGTAAGCTTATCGATGTTGAGAATTTTATAGTTGGGATAGTTCTCGATGAGGTAAATGATGAGGTTTGAACCGATAAAACCGGCTCCCCCGGTAATGACTAAATTCATTAAGCGTGTTATTTGGGTTGGTATAGAGGCAAATCAGATGTTATTACATCATTTAGTTCAGGCAGATTCTGATCTTTGGTCGAAACAATTGGATTCACATTCGTGTCCCATTTTATTTTTAAATCAGTATCCTGCCAGTTAACCCCACGTTCACCTTCAGGATAATAATAATTACTGCATTTATATTGAAACAGGGCTTCATCTGAAAGAACCTGAAACCCGTGAGCAAAACCCACTGGAATATAGAGTAAATATTTATTCTCATCCGACAATTCTACGGCCACATGTTTCCCGAATGTTGGGGAGCCCTTCCTGATATCTACGGCCACATCCATCACCTTCCCATGGGGTACCATTACAAGTTTGCCCTGAGGTCTGACCATTTGATAGTGCAGTCCGCGAATTGTCCCTTTTTGGGACTTTGACATATTATCCTGTACAAATACGGGAAATCCATGCTCCTCAAAAAGCGATGAACGATAGATTTCGGCAAAAAAACCTCTTTCGTCTCCAAAAACGCGAGGCTTAATCAGAACAACATCAGGTATATTTGTCTGTACAAACTCCATATCACTGATTTTCTATAGCGTAAACTAAATTTCTAAGACCGGAACGCCAATCTTCAATTAGGGCTCCATCCACTGTCTTGAGTTTATCGATAGACAATTTCGAAAAATGTGGTCTTGGCGCGGGCGTTGGATACTCTTCTGTTGTGATGGAATAGACGGGGGTCTCGATTCCTGATAGACGTAGTGTTTCACACGCCAAATCATACCAGGTCAACAGTCCTTTGGATGTTATATTCCAGGTACCGGTTAGTCTTTTTTGAAGTAGTAACCAACTATTTTCAACAACATTCGGTGTAAAAGATGGGGATCCGTATTGATCTCCGACCACCTTAAGCTCACCCCTTTCTCTACCCAAACGGATCATTGTCTTGACAAAGTTGTTTCCAAAGGCACCACAAAGCCAGGCAACGCGAAGGATAAGATGATCACATTTTGCTTCCCGAATTGCTACTTCACCTTCCCATTTGGACTTTCCATACATATTTATCGGGTCAACCGGCGCATCTTCCGGATACCCGTCAGGATATTTATTTTTATCATCTGATCGACCCGGAAAAACATAATCCGTCGAATAATGAACCAGTTTTATTCCCCGTTTTTTACACGCTTTCGCCATGTTTGCAACGGCATGGGCGTTAACTGAAAAGGCTCTCTCTTTCTCAGACTCTGCCCGGTCAACCTGGGTATAGGCCGATGTGTTGATCACAAAATCGGGCTGATCGTTATCCAGAACCGATTCAAACTGATCAAAATTGGTTATATCGAGATTATCGATCGTATAGGGCACAAATGGGATCTTTTTATTTTTCATAAATTGTGCCCACTCGGTACCCAATTGCCCGTTTGCGGCGATGAGGACTACTTTACTATCGGACATTATTCCGAGCTGCTATTCTCAGTAACATATTCATTGGCAATACGGTAGGAAGCATGAGTTCCCGCATCGGTCCACCATCCATCAAGGACTGAATAACGCATTGCAGACCGACGAATATATTCATTATTAACATCTGTAATCTCCAATTCACCGCGGGAAGAAGGCTTCAGAGTACGTATGATGTTGAATACCTCGTGATCATAGAAGTAAATGCCGGTGACACAGTAGTTGGACTTAGGATGTTCTGGCTTTTCTTCAATCCCAACGATTTGATCGCCTTTAAGCTCAGGGACGCCGTATCTCGTTGGATCCGGCACTTCCTTTATTAAAATCCGCGCACCCTGTTTTGGGTATTCTTTGACAGCAGGACGAAGAGAAGTTTGAAAAATGTTATCCCCAAGGATCACGATCATGGAATCGTCTCCCACAAAATTTTCTGCCAGGCTTAATGCCTGAGCGATACCACCCGCTTCATCCTGTACTTTATATGTAAATCGACAACCAAAGTCTTTCCCTGATCCCAACAAACTGACAACATCTCCCATGTGTTCAGTTCCTGTAACAACCAATATCTCTTCTATCCCGCATTCCAAGAGGCGTTCTATCGGGTAATAGATCATCGGCTTTTCCCCTATTGGTAACAGGTGTTTATTGGTCACCTTTGTCAATGGATAGAGTCTTGAACCGGTACCACCTGCCAGAATAATACCCTTCATAGTAATTGTTATTTTATTGAAAATTTACCGCGTTTGATATTAGCGCTTTTTGTATTTCTTTAAAAATGAGTTTTCTCTTATGGAATGACGCTGGACCAGACAATTTTCAGAGATTCAGTTATCGTCTTTTTAAGTTCTGTCCAGACATCTGAATCTTTATTTTTTGCATATTTTTGGTTCACTTCCAGTTCGATTCCACAATACTTTCCCATACCCAAAACTTTCCTGAGGTATGTAGTAAATCCATCAGATTTTCCCAGATAGGGATAGTTACGTCTGACGACCCATTTTTTATCGTGATCATTTATCTGCTGTTTAAGCAACCCGGCAACCCGACGTTCAATGGCACTTGCAGGATCATAGAGAATACCAACATCAGCCGTTCGCATCTCACCGTTCAATATTGGGGTAAACGTATGCATCGAAATATGCAGGACGAAGTTACTGCCGTTCAACATCGCTACAGCATTCTCTAATTGCCTTTGAACATTAGATCTATAAGGAAAATAATAATTATTGATAAGTAGTTCTTTTTCATTGTAAGGCAATTTGTTAGTAATTTCAGAAAATAATTTTTGATTGTTAACCGATCGATTCACTTCTATCAATAACCTGGTATATGGATAGATGAATACAGGCACCTGAATCTGTCGTGTAACGAACATTGTCAGGTTTAGTGACCCGATGTCGAATCCCCGATGCGAATTCAACACGTGTTTCCGGGACTCAAACAGGTATTTGAAATCATCCGGAACGTAATTTCCGGCGTGCTCACAAGTAACAATCAAATAGGGTTTATTCTGCTGAAAACTGGATTCCTTTTGAGAGGCAGTCGCATAGTTGACCATAGGTCTGTTTTAAATCTTTTTTATCCGGGGTAGACGAAAGTCGTCTTTTTATTCGAGTGGACAAGCTCCCTTCATTAAATATAACTTTCAATGCGCGATGCAGATTACTCTCGGATTGCTCGAAGTTATCGTATAATTCCGAAGCAATTTGACGCCATAGGCCACCGGCAGTGACAGCATCTCCATCGAAGCCAAAAAGTTTAAGAAACGATGAATTATCAATTATTGTATCCTCTGCATTTTCAATGCCATTCACAAGAATGGGATACAAATCTTTTTCGTCCTGCACCTTTTGATTTTCGAATGTACTCCACTTTCCATTGACCAGAGCTTTCACGGTATCAACAACAAGGTTTACGATCGCCAGGTCTGCCAGCGGGCATTCCTGTATATCCAAAAGCCTTATTTCTATAGCGTTACGATCAAACCTGGCAATAGCTCCGCGAGAGTTCAGCCATTCGTCCCGGAGGGTCTTATCAGGATCAAATGGAGTGATATCCCGATACATTCGCTGAAAAATCACTTTATCGTAGTCGGCCCTCGTGTATACCCTTTCCGGAATCATCAAACCGGTTATCGACGGGATCCTCACGGCATTGTTCCTGTAAACTTCCAGCCGAAAATCGGCCAGACCGGTCAACGCCCCGTCTGCAATGGGCGAACTTGCCGCAAGTGCAGGGAGCAGTGGTAATACGAGACGTATAGCCGCATGCAATCTCCCAAATTCTTCATCACCACTGAATGGCAGGTTAATGTGCGTGCTTTGCAGATTTGCCCAGCCATGCCCCCTGCAGTCAAAGATGCGGTTGTACGCCTCATAAATAGGGTTATACTCGTGCGGCCATAAGTGCATCTCTTTCCAGGGATTCATCCACGGATGCATAGCAGTCGGCATCAACCGGGCATCAAACGCTGCAAGACGCCGGTTAATATCATCGACATGCTTTTGAAAGATATCTGGCAATGGTTCAAATCCTGATGGAATAGATGCCGGTCCGTTCGTTTTGAGCTCGACAACATGCAACACAAGTTCATTAGACCATGCGATATCACCCCGTTCCACCTCTGATACATAAGATCCCGAAACCCCCTTCAGCAGTTCATCCGTTATTGGCCTGATGTCGAGTGTGTTGCAATCGACAATCATGTATTCCAGTTCAACTCCTATCGCATGGAAAAGATGGAGCCTGCTTTTTGGGGCTACCTGCAATGTCATATTATTTTCAGTTAATTCCGTTTCTACACATCACAAAAGATGCAGGGAAATCATCGGCAACATGATCACATAAAAATAATGTTACGATGGTAAGTGATTAAATTATAGACTGTTTCACCCACGTTTTTTCTTCTGTTCAACTCTTTTAATGAAGATCTCCATCACTCTTTTATAAAGTTGATCTTTTATCACAACGTCTTCAAATCCGGATTCTACACTTGGGTTATCATTAACCTCGATCACATAGCATTCATCATCAACCATCTTGAGATCCACGCCGTAAAATCCATTGCCTATCAGATTGGCTGCTTTAAGGGCTGTTCTGACCACTTTTGATGGTGCTTCATCGATCGTCATCGTATCCACCTTTCCCGCAAATGTCTTGCCCGGCACAGTACGGTCGTAAATTTGCCAGTGCTTGCGCGCCATATGATACTTGCACACATAAAGTGGTTGCTGATCTATGATACCGACCCGCCAATCAAATGGAGTGGGCACAAACTCCTGAGCAATCACAAGTTCGGATTTATTCAGTAACTCTTCGAGGTTTCGCGCCAGTTCATCCTTAGCATCTACTTTTACGACTCCCTGAGAAAACGAACTGTCGGGTTGTTTAAGGATGATAGGAAAACCAAGCTCTTTAGCAAGCTCAGGGGTGTTGTCTTTATGGACAATCACCGTCTTAGGTGTCTTAACATTATGTCTGGATAGTAATTCGGCCAAGTAGACCTTATTTGTGCATTTCAGAATCGACTCGGGATCATCTATCACCACCAATCCTTCCATGGCCGCCCGCCGTGCAAATCGATAGGTGTGATGATTGACATTCGTCGTTTCCCTTATGAAAAGGGCATCAAATTCAGCGAGCCGCCCGTAATCCTCTCTCTGAATCATCTCTGTTGAAAAACCCGTTTGTTCGGCAGCCTTCACAAACTTCTGCAGTGCCCTGTCATCAGATGGCGGAAATTCTTCGGCTGGATTATAGAGAATGGCCATATCAAAACGGCTGCTCTTTTTTCTGATAATCGTAGCATGCCTGCGGGAAAAATAATCTCTTGCCATGTCCACTAAAAATGGACGATGATCCTCCGGTATCTCATTAAGTGATATTGGACCTATATTTTGCAGGGTCCATTTATTTGTTTTCACAAACCAGGCTCTGAGCAAGGGAGACTGAAATTGACGATACAATTCCTGACTCAGGTGATTGTATCGTTTTGCAACATTTCTGCCAAAGTAGATACTCAGTGTAAAACGTTCTGACTGAATAGGTTTAAGACTTTTTTGAATCAGTTCATCCAATTCATCGGACACGAATCGTACCATAGTCGGCGACTTCAGGTCCTGAATCGTCACTACATCAGGCATCGGTTTATGACCTCTGGCTGCTGCCAGCAAGGAAACATAATAACCCAGGCTCTGATACCTGTAAGATTTGCACAGATTAAAGACCTTGGCATTTTTAAGACTGGTGTAGGCAGAATCCGTCAGGTAAGACCGGGCCGAGACGATAGAAACGTCAGGTATGTCAAGCGGCCAATCCTTTGGATTATTAACAACGATCAATATTTGCATATAAGTTATTCATGAGGGCGGATAATGAGCAGATTCGCATCATATGTAAGTATCCCGAGCATGATGGCACAAATGACCCTGTCTATACTTACTTCATATTGATGGCCGAATCCTAACGGATTGTATTTTAGCGGATCCGATACGAATACTTTTCTCTCCAGCTTATCATATCCGTGTATGATAACGAAATGACCAGAGGGCTCTCCTTGAATATCATCAAAATCAGAATTGGGTCCAAATTCACGTGCGCTTCTGTAGAGGTATGTTGCGCTTAATCCTGTGAGAATAGGCTGGTTTCGTTTCACGAACTTACGAATTAATGCCGCGTTCAAGTCCTCAAATCTAACCTTCCCTCCCATTTCCAGGAATTCGATATATCCTTTCGTTGCCAGCAACAACTTCGGATCCGTCTTTATTTCCAGCTGTTTGTACAAACGATCGACGATAAACGATACATCTTTTCCAAACCAGGTTGGATCAAATACTTGCAGGTTATACGAATATATCGTTGCTTTGTAACCTCTTCTTAGCGCGTGACAGCCAAGAAATACACCCAGCGTCCCCCCTTCATCGAGCTTTTTTACTTCATCAATTACGGTGCCAAGGGATATGTAATCTTCAAAGAAACGGTAGACCGTATGAAGACATGTTGGACCGCAGGTTGTTTCATCCGGCTGGGGTAATATTTCGACTGGTAACGTGGTTCGCATCAACGATAATTTTGAAATGAATACCTGATCAAAATTACAAAGAAATCATGTATGTACCACGCTACGGGAGAAATATTAACCCGATATTCATCAGCCACACCAAACACCACCACTTGTCATCCGCCGCGGCGGATGACAAGTGGTATCGAGCAACGATGGTGGCACATGAACGGCTCGGTGCCGGGGGCGGACGAGATCATACGGGATCCTAAGCCGATCCCGGGAACATCCGGGATCGACAGCAGGATGACATTTCTTTTGTGGGGTTTGTCCATGGTCGTCGTAATCGCCTGCACCCCATACACAGCAATTGTCATCCTGAGGCCCAGGCCACAACCCTGTCCCGGGCAACCATCCCGGGGGCCGAAGGATCTCGTGGCATCGAGCAACGATGGGTGCCACATGAGCGGCACGGTGCCGGTGCGGACGAGATCATACGGGATCCTAAGCCGATCCCGGGAACATCCGGGATCGACAGCAGGATGACATATCTTTGTATTTGGGGTTGGTATAGGGCTGCTTTTAAAATTTTCCCGGCGAACTCTCTCAGAGCAACATTCCTGCAGGATCTTCAAGAAGTTTCCTCAGAGTTGACAAAAATTCTGCAGCCATAGCACCATCGACGATGCGGTGGTCGCTTGATAAAGTCACCTTCATACGTTTGCCAGGTACAACAGCACCGTTTTCAACAACCGGTACGTCCCGGATAGCTCCAACAGCCAGTATACAGGCATTCGGTGGATTAATAATGGCGGTGAATTCCTCGATACCAAGCATTCCAAGATTACTGACCGAGAACGTGCTGCCTTCCCATTCCTCCGGCTGCAGTTTACGATCGCGGGCTTTTTGTGCCAGTTCTTTGGATTCACGTGCAATTTGTGTAAGACCCTTCTGATCGGTATTGCGGATGACCGGGGTTACCAGACCATCTTCGATAGCTACAGCCATTGCAACATGAATAGATCCATGTTTACGAATAGTGTCACCAAGCCATGAACTGTTGACACCCGGATGGCGTCGTAACGCTACCGCACAGGCTTTCATGACAATATCATTGAAACTGATCTTGACGTCGCTGATGTCGTTTAATCGACTGCGTACATTGATCGCATTTTTCATGTCGATGTCGATCGTCTCGTAGAAGTGAGGACTAGTAAACTTACTCTCTGCGAGACGACGCGCAATCGTTTTACGCATTTGTGAAATACGAATATCCTCGTCACCAGCCGTTTCCACATGCTGAACAGAAGGTGCTGTTGCAGGTGCAGGAGTTTCTTCTTCGTATTCTTCAATATCCTTTTTCACTACCCGGCCATTGGGTCCCGATCCCTGAACTCTGGATAAATCGATACCCTGATCTTCGGCCATCTTACGGGCCAGCGGAGATGCCTTTATCCGGCCATTGGTTTCCGAGCCTTCTTTAGCAGCTTCTTTCTGCTGATTGTTCAGGCCCCCAAAAATGGGATCAAATGTCTTTCCGGAGCTTTTCTTGTCCCCACCAGCTGTACTGGCGGCTTTTTCTTTTTCCGGTTCCTGTTTTTTCTCCTCTTTTGCAGCTTTTCCACCGTTCTCAGAGACCAGTTCACTTATGTCTTCACCTTCATCTCCTATGATGGCAATTTTCTTTCCAAGAGGAACGGAATCTCCTTCGCTGGCGAGGATTTTGAGGATCGTTCCAGAATCGAAGACTTCCACATCCATGGTTGCCTTATCGGTTTCGACCTCGGCAATGATGTCTCCGGATTCGACTTTATCCCCTTCTTTTACTTTCCATTTCGCAATGACACCTTCCTCCATGGTATCACTGAGTTTTGGCATATCTACTACTACTGCCATAACTAATTAATTTTGAATTATGAATTATAAATTATGAATTGATCGATAAGCCTTTTACGGTAACTGACCATTAATTTCAGTTTCTGTAGGTAACGGCATTCACGGCTTTTATTACCTGATCGGGGCTAGGGAACCATGATTCAAACAGATTCTTGGCATAAGGTGCAGGAACATCAGGAAGTGTAACACGTTGCACCGGGGCATCAAGATAATCAAAAGCCTCGCGTTGAATCTGAAAGCCCACTTCAGCGGCAATACCACAAAACGGATGCGATTCATCAACAATAACACAGCGATTGGTCTTTTGAATGGATTTGACCACGGTCTCGATGTCAAACGGTTTGATGGTTCGAGGATCGATGATTTCGGCCTCTACACCGTCTTTTTCCAATTGCTTGGCTGCTTGTGTGGCTACGTGATACATTTTGCCATGCGCGATGATTGTCACATCACTGCCTTCCCGCTTGATAGCGGCCTTTCCAATCGGAATCAGGTATTCCTCCTCCGGAACTTCCTGTTTCATTCCATACATTTGCTCGGACTCAAGGAAGATGACGGGATCATCATCACGGATAGCCGATTTGAGCAATCCCTTTGCATCGGCTGGTTGGGACGGATAAACGACCTTTAATCCGGGGAATTGGGAATACAGGCTTTCATAGGCTACCGAGTGGGTTGCGGCCAATTGTCCTGCTGAGGCATTCGGGCCACGAAAGACAATTGGAAGTGTTACCTGGCCGCCACTCATGTATCGGATCTTGGCGGCATTATTGATGATTTGGTCCATACCGACAACGGCGAAGTTGAACGTCATGAATTCGACGATAGGGCGCAACCCATTCATGGCAGCGCCGACACCGATACCGGCAAATCCCAACTCCGAAATCGGGGTATCAATGGTTCTTTGCCCTCCGAATTCATCCAAAAGTCCCTGGGTGACCTTATAAGCGCCGTTGTATTCGGCCACCTCCTCACCCATAATAAAAACACGGTCATCGCGACTCATTTCTTCGCGAATCGCCGCCCGGAGTGCTTCCCGGAATTGTAATTCAGCCATATTTTAAATCTCCTTTTCTAAAATCTCACAATGTTTATAAATCTCCAGCTATTCGGAATGATCACCTGATAAAGTTGTAATCCAGATCTTCCGCATACACGTGATTATAGAGTTCCTGCGGATCGGGTACCTCACTGTTATCAGCAAAATCGATTGCTTCCAGCACCTCTTGTTCAACCTTATCCGTGATTTCCTGAATCTCTTTCTTGCTGGCTACATGATGTGAGGTCAGGTAATCTTTAAGCCTTTCAATAGGATCAATATTGTGAAATTCTTCCAGTTCCTCTTTTGTACGATAGGTTGCAGGATCGCTCATGGAATGACCTCGATAACGATAGGTACGTACTTCAAGCAGAAACGGTTCGGAATTTTCACGAACATAATCAACAACTTCGCGGAACTTCTCGATCATCGTGAAAAGATCCATTCCATTGACCTTATCGCTCTTCATATCATAGGCAAGAGCCCGTTTGTATATTTCGGTGGCTGTGTGCCTGTTTACGGCGGTACCCATTGAGTAACCGTTGTTTTCTACTACATAGATGACCGGAAGCTTCCACAGATTGGCAAGGTTGAGGGATTCATGAAATGAACCCTGATCCACTGCTCCGTCGCCAAAGAAG
>DATFNI010000155.1:0-6592 GCA_035266485.1 Balneolales bacterium | reverse complement strand
AAACCACTCACTTTATCCCTGTCATAACCACTCCATTCCAGGTCCTTCCAGGATGGGATATCAGGAACATCAAGAATGATAGTTACAAGCTCGTGCGACAAGCGCACCTTATCGGGATATTCTTTTAGATATTCTTTGATTTTTTTTGATGATACCTCGTCGGCCGATTTCAGTAGTCCCTCAACAGATCCGTACTCCTCGATGTATTTCGGCGCGCCTTTTTTCCCAACACCGGGCACCCCGGGAATATTGTCGGATGTGTCTCCTATTAGTGCCAGGACATCCGTCACCTGTGCGGGTTCGACACCGAAATATTTTTTCACTCCCTCGATATCGATAATGTCAAACCCGGTGGCATTGTTCAGCGGCTTATAGAGTTTAATATGCGTATCCACAAGCTGCATCATGTCCTTATCGGGGGTAACCAGAAACACATCCACGTCTGCTGCTTCTGCTTTGTCGGCAATTGTGCCGATTATATCATCGGCCTCAAAACCGTCTTTTTCGATGTTCCTGATCCGGAACGCATCGATCATTTCCTTAATCAACGGAATGCCCTGGCTGAGATCTTCCGGCTGCGGTGGGCGGTTGGCTTTATACTCTGGATCCATCTGGTGACGGAACGTCGGCACGGCCGTGTCCCAAACGACTGCAATGTGCGTAGGTGATTCTTTCTGGATCAACTGAATCAAAGTAGTGGCAAATCCGTAAACAGGTCCGGTAGGTATTCCCTCTGAATTCCTGAGATTGCTGCGAATAAATGCAAAATGAGCCCGATAGGCCAGGGCCATGGCATCAAGCAGGAAAAGTTTCTTTTTGGACATAGTATGTGATTGCGGTTTATATATATTGATAGGATCGAATGTACTATTTTATGATGAATAATGATCCGGAAAACCGGTTGTAAGTTACCGGTTGAGGGATATGAAAACCATGACGAAATAAGTGATAACCCACAACCGACAACTCGCAACTCTTTACGATTATTTACGAATAATAGGTAGTGTGAATGGTGTTGGCACCGCAAGTTTGAACAAGGAGTGTTCATGAGTTTGAAAAACGAAACACGCGAAGCGTTCCAATATACAAAATCGTTCTATCGCGATTATACCGATGGTATGACCCGCAAGAGGATGGGACGCGAATTCCAGGCTGATTCCGATCGGCTTCGAGCTCTATACCGTGAGGCGATAGGTGCCAATCGGACGGATATCGATCCGCGGAAGATCCCTATCCATATCAAGGCTACACGACTATTTGAGGCATTGAGTGAACGCCTTAAACCGACACGTCGCCTGGTGTTTGGCGGAGCTATCGCTGGTTTTATCCTGCATTATTTTACCACGGGCTTCTTTTCTGCCATCCTCATGCCGGTATCGTTCACAGCCGTTATTTTGATTCTTATGGTCGAATTGCTCGAAAAGCTTGACGTGAAGCGTGAGATCGACCTGGCACGTGAGATCCAGCTCAGCCTGCTTCCTCCTTCACAGATCAAACATGATAAACTGGAGATCGCCTCCTTTGCCACGACGGCCCGCGAAGTAGGCGGCGACTACGTAGATGTAATTGAGACCCCAAAGGGAGTTTATCTGATCATCGCCGATGTATCCGGCAAGGGTTTGTCTGCAGCTTTGTACATGGTACGCATACAGGCTATGGTGCGTCTGCTTATCCGCCAGTCGCAGCCGACACCTAAAGAGCTTTTTCTCGAGATGAACAACTACATCAAATCCGGTAAGAAGGATAAGACATTCGTGACAGCCTGTGCCGCCTTCTTTCCAAAGGATGAGAACAGTTTCCAGTTTTGCCGGGCAGGTCATAACTCACCGATCCTCTTCCGGGATGAGAAAGACGCCACACTGACTCTGAGGACGCCCGGGCTGGCACTCGGCATCTGCGAGAATGACGTTCTCGGGAAACACCTCCAGCAGACGACTGTAACCTTTAACCCGGGTGACAGCCTGCTGCTCTACACCGACGGCCTCACCGAAGCCCGCGACATCAGCGGACGCGAATTCGGACTCTCCCGCCTCCAATCTATCGTCGAGATATACGGAGCCATTGCCGCCAACACATTGGTAAACAAGATCCAGTATTCGCTCGAAACCTTCATCGACGAAGAGCCGCAACTGGATGATATCACGTTTACGGCCATTCATTATAATAAGTGAATGCTAAAGTGCAAGGGTGCTAAGGTGTTAGAGTAGCTGTCGGCTTTTAGCGATCAGCCTTCAGCTTTTGATTCGGTTCTCCGGACTTTGTTGCAGACTTTCATGGTTGGGAAAATGACTTCAAAGGTTTCGGGTACTCGATTTTTTCCATCCCTGAAATAAATAGCTCCGCATGAAATGCGGGGTACGAAAGGCAACAAGCATCAACCCCAAGGTTTTTGGTATGATTTATGGTTCCGCATCCCATGCCGGGCTATTCATTTTTACCGTGAGCCCGATCTAAAATTCCCTTCTGTTTGTTATAGTATCTGATCCTGTCATATCACTCTTCTTTCAATATTATTTGATGTAAACAGAATATCGGATCTTGACGGGGTCGGGATCTGTATGTTTTTACTATCTTAACCGGTAGCCTATGAAAGCAAATACACTGGATCTCGATAAGCTGAAGGTGAAAGACCCGAAGGAAAAGTACGGGTTTATCAGGGAGTTGCTCAAGACGGGAGAGGAAAATCCTGCACGGCTTTACAGACATTTCGAGTGCTGGTCAAAAATGCTGGCAAGCGACAACAACATCCTGAAATGGGCCGCCATCGATATCATCGGATACATTTCTGCTGTGGACACCAAAGGCAAAACGGACACCAAAATAGACGATTTATTTCGTTTCCTGCACTGTGGTCATTTAATCACATGCAATCACGCCATATCTGCACTGGGACGTGTGGCAAAGAATAAGCCCGCTCTCAAGGACCGGATACTGAAGGAGCTGATCTCCGTTTCGAGTGACACCTACGACACAGAGACCTGCAAAGACATCGCAATGGGAAAGGTCCTGGAAATACTCGGTGAGTTCCCGGAAGACATCAAAAATGATACAGATGTTTTGGATTTCATTAGCCAGGCTCAAACCCGGAAGCAAATCTCAACGAAGATGAAGGCAGACAGGTTATTAATCAACATCCAAAAAGGAAGTAAGTAGCCTTTTTCTCTATTTGAAGTGTGTGCAGGGGGATATAACAGGCGGAATTAATTGAGCCGGAGGATGCAAACGCTCGTACCTCACGGAGATTCCCGATCAGGGTCGGCAATGACGGGCAAAAGGGGTGTTTGGGGTGTTGAAGGAACCCTTTTGTCATCGTTTTTATCCCTATTCCTCATTTTTTATATCGAACTGAGGTTACCTTAAAACATCAGGCTATGCTGGAAAAAGCAATTATAAATGCGAAAGATAAAGCTGCTCTAAGTTGGTGGTGTGAAAGTATCCCGCTGTACATCATTGCGGCATCCGTGATATTCGAAAAATCTATCTCTTTTCGGGAAGGCAGGGTATTCCGGGTATTATAAAAACGGTGTGGTTTAATATCCTGATCATAATAACCTCAATCTTTATTCTCATAATCTATTCAGTCTAAACACGAAAAACCAGGGGCAGTTGACTAATTATACAAGAAGTTACGTTGTGCCGTATACTAAACCGGAAGACAGGCTGTTTACTTTAAGTAGATTTATACAAATCACTTATAATCATTTTTGTGATTAACCAATATCATAAAACAGTGGGAACTGGCCATGCATAATATGTTACAGTACGGTAAGTACAGGTCTTTTAAGTCTAAAAATTTATCTATCACCGCTCTGTTTGCCATCCTGGCTGTCTTCATTTCATTGCCTTCCTGTTTTGGAGCAACAAGAAAAGGCCCGGAAAAGGATAATGTGCTGCGAGCCACGCTGAAAAACGGCTTGCGGGTAGTTATCGTAAGAAATGATCTGGCACCGGTTGTTACAACCGAGATCAACTATTTGGTGGGATCCAACGAGGCGCCCAAAGGGTATCCCGGAACCGCACACGCGCTTGAACATATGATGTTCAGAGGCAGTAAAGGACTGGACGCCAATCAGCTCGCTGATATCGGCGCCGCAATGGGTGGTGATTTTGATGCAGACACACGCCAAAACGTAACCCAGTACTTTTTTACAGTTCCTTCCAATGACCTGGATATCGCCCTGCATATCGGCGCCATCAGGATGAGGAACGTACTGTGCACCGACTCCCTCTGGACCAACGAACGTGGTGCCATCGAACAGGAAGTGGCACGCGACCTTTCCGATCCCGAGTATGTAGTATATACCAAGCTGTTGAAAGCCATGTACAAAGGCACTCCCTATGCACATGATGCCCTGGGAACGCGTCCGTCTTTCAACAAGACCACCGGCAAGATGCTGAGAGACTTTCATGATACGTGGTATGCACCCAATAATGCCATCCTGATCGTTGTCGGGAATGTGAATCCTCAGGAGGCACTGCAAAAGGTTAAAAGCTTATTCGAGAATATCCCATCCAGCAAATTGCCTGCAAAACCATCCGTTAATCTCGGTTCGGTAACTTCCGACACGCTCCGGTCGCCGGTCGATCTGCCTTACGGATTAACGTACATGACCTTCCGGATGCCTGGAACGGATAGTCCTGATTTCCCCGCCGCTGAAATCCTTTCTGATGTTCTGAGCAGCCAGCGGGGCAATCTCTACGGCCTGGTTCCTCAGGGTAAAGCGTTGTATACAGAATTCGCGTTAAACGGACTGCCAAAATCAGGGCTCGGATTTGCAGTTGGTGTTTTCTCCAAAGGTTCGAATCCTAAAGAATTAGTCAGTGAGATGCACAGCGTCCTTGCCGGTTATCTGAAAAATGGAGTTCCTGCCGACCTGGTTGCCGCAGCTAAAAGACATGAATTAGCTGATGCCGAGTTCCAGAAGAACTCGATATCGGGACTGGCTAATGCCTGGTCGGAGGCTGTTGCAGTTGATGGTAAAAAGTCTCCGCAAGCAGAAGTAAATGAGTTAAAAAATGTCACCGTTGCCGACGTCAACCGGGTTGCCAGGAAATACCTGAAGTTTGATCACGCCATCTACGCAATCATGACACCACAACAGTCGGGCAAGCCGATTTCGCAAAAGTCCTATGGTGGTGCCGAATCTTTTGCTCCCAAAAATCCAAAACCTGTTGAATTGCCGTCATGGGCGAAGAATGCGATGGGCAGGATGAAGGTTCCAAAATCCATTGTAAATCCAACCGTCTATCATTTAAAGAATGGCATAAAACTGATCGTGCAGCCGGAATCGATAAGCAATACGGTCAGCCTGTACGGAAGCATTAAACATAATCCGGATCTGGAAGTGCCGAAGGACCAGGAAGGGGTATCGAGCATCCTCGAACAGTTGTTCGATTACGGTTCCACTTCCCTGAACAGGATCGCTTTCCAAAAGGCGCTGGATGACATCGGTGCAAATGAAAGTGCAGGGACCGGCTTTTCACTCCAGGTACTAAAAAAAGATTTCAATAAGGGGGTACAACTCTTATCGGACAATATGCTGCATCCGGGACTCCCTGCTCGGGCCTTCAAGGTCATTCAGATGCAAACGTCCCGATCTGTTGCCGGAGAGCTTAATAGCCCGGACTACCTGACCGGCAGGGCCTTAACGAAAGCATTGGTTCCCCCGCAAGATCCCACACTGCGTCATGCCACACCTGGATCAATTGATTCGCTTTCACTGAGTGATGTGAAAAACTATTATTCTAAAGTGTTCAGACCCGATCTGACGACCATAGTGGTCATCGGGAACATCAAACCTGAAGAAGCCAAATCTGAAATTGAAAAATATTTCGGCAGATGGAAGGCAAACGGTCCTAAACCTAAAACTGAACTTTCGTCGATACCGGTAAATAAACCTTCGACAACTACCGTACCTGATAAGAGCAAGGTTCAGGATGGCGTCTCTCTTGCAGAAAACCTTAAGATCACCCGTTCCAATCCGGATTACTATGCACTCGAATTGGGTAATCATGTACTTGGCGGTGGATTCTACGCAACACGTCTCTATAAAGATCTGCGTGAAAACAGCGGATTGGTTTACTATGTGTCCTCCTCATTTAGCATCGGGAAACATCGATCTACCTACAAAGTCGACTATGGATGTGATCCACCCAACGTATCGAAGGCCCGTGCCATCATCATCCGGGATCTCAAAGAGATGCAGGATAACCTGGTAACAGATAAAGAGCTCAATCAGGCGAAGTCAACCATCTTGAGGGATATACAGCTCTCAGAATCGAGTACGGGAAGCATCGCGCACGGACTACTTTCACGTTCGTTGAATGATCTGCCACTTAATGAACCAACGCTGGCTGCGCAAAAATACATTAACCTGAATGCCAAACAGGTAAAAGAAGCTTTTGCCAAATGGGTTCGTCCGGATGATTTTGTGCAGATAACCGAAGGGCCGAATCCACAATAAGAAAAGAATAGGACACGGACTACGCGGATGACACGGATTTGCGCGGACAAAAATTAAAGGTAGCCCCTCTATATATATGGAGATAGCTTGTCCCGCCCCCGAGGCATCGGGGGCGGGAGGTTAGTGTG
>DATFNI010000154.1:0-4561 GCA_035266485.1 Balneolales bacterium | reverse complement strand
CTATCCTTGGCAAGGATCGGAGGATTCGGGTACTTCTCGGTGAGGTTGAACGAGTCGATCCCGAACGCAAATCACTGACTTTGTTTGAGGGTCGTACTATCCGGTATGATCAACTCATTCTTGCACCTGGATCTCACTATAACTACTTCAGGCATGATGAATGGGAGAAATATGCACCGAGCCTTAAATCTTTGGGCGATGCTTTGCGGGTGAGAGAACGTATTCTGTTATCACTGGAAGAAGCCGAACAAATTGACGATCCTAAGCTGCGGGAACCGTATTTGACCTATGTTATTATTGGAGGTGGTCCAACCGGCGTTGAGATGGCTGGAGCCATAGCCGAGATTGCCAAGCGAAACATGACGCGCGACTTTAGAAATATCAGCAAGAATGAGACCCGTATCTTTCTGGTTGAAGCCGCCCCGAAAATACTTAACGGATATCCTGACACCCTTTCTGAGAAAGCCCGTGCAATGTTAGAGAATATGGGTGTCCGGGTGCTGTTGAATACACCGGTAACCGACATCCGGGAACATGCTGTGAGGTTCAAAGAGGGAACGATCGAAACTCCCAATATTATTTGGGCGGCCGGGGTAACGGCATCTCCATTACTTAATTCTTTGAATGCTGAACACGACCCTGCCGGGCGGGTTAAAGTGGATCCCAATCTGAGCATACCCGTCTATCCCGACATTTTTGTTATAGGGGATGCCGCACACGTGGAAGACGAACATGGCCATCCTCTTCCTGCCCTGGCACCTGTTGCAAATCAGCAGGGGCGATTTGTGGGTAACTTGTTGAAGCATAAGCGAACATTTACCGAAGGGAAAACTGCTTTCCACTATGTGGACAAAGGGACCATGGCCACGATCGGACGGGCCAAAGCCATTGCGAACGTGAGAGGACTGAAGTTCAGCGGATTTTTTGCATGGCTACTCTGGTCTATTATACACATCCTCACGTTGATCAGCTTTCGAAACCGTTTCCGCGTCTTTATGGAATGGGTGTGGTATTATTTCACCTTTAAACGAGGGGTCCGGCTTATTACAGACCGCTCGTTTTATCGCCGGTGCAAATCACCTATCAAAGACAATAACGAAGTATTAGCCATATGAGTTGATCATGGATGCACATCCTATACAAACAAAGCACATATACGAAGCCTTTTCCAAAAATGATGGCTATCGTGTACTCATCGACGGTGTCTGGCCGCGCGGTATTTCCAAAGAGGATGCCCGGCTGGATGAATGGCTGAAGGAGATCGCTCCTTCAGCCGAACTGCGCAAATGGTTTGGCCACAACCCCGACAAGTTCGGGGAGTTCAGAAGGCGATATATTTGGGAGCTTGAGGAGAAAGGAGACCTGCTAAGAAACCTTGTAGAGAGATCGACAATGCAAAAAGTAACCCTCTTGTATGGCGCCAAAGATGAAAAGCACAACCAGGCTGTGATTCTGAAAGAGTTATTTGAAAAAATAAGAAGCACCTGATTTACGTGATTTTGATTAAATGCAAACCAATCCGGTTACAGTGCTACCAAATTTGCCATTCAGGGATTCAGCGAAGCGTTGTTTAAAGAACTCAGGCACGATAATATAAAAATGACTTGCATTAATCCCGGATCTATTGAGACTGAATTCTTTAAAGATTCGGGCATAAAACCCCATAGTCATATGCTCTGGCCTGCTGATATTGCCAATACGCTCATCCATATCCTTGAAACGCCCGATAATATGTTGATCGACGAATTGACCATACGTCCCCTCAATCCCAGACCGCCAGCCGGGAAATAGCCAACAAATTGCATACATGCGTAATTCATTCTGATAATAATCGGATATAATAGTCTTAATACCGAATAAACAACAACGCAAACTCTAATGGATAAATAAAATGGAAACAACCGAAGAACTGGATGTGCGTCCGCTCATCCCCATTATGCGTCATAGAAAACTTCTAAAGCTCTTTAAAGAATTGCCTGCAGGTGACAGCTTTGTATTTATCAACGACCACGATCCCAAGCCTCTATATTACGAATTTCGCTCTATCTATGGGGAAGTGGTGGGCTGGGACTACCTGCAAAGCGGTCCGAAAGACTGGAAGGTCAGGGTTACCCGTACGGAACCTTCAAAAGGCCGCGAATTTAAGGGGATCTCCACCCTGATGGATCTTCGCAAAGCCGAACAAAAAGACTGGAAATATGCGGTATTTCATCGTTATGGCATGATGTTGAAAGGCGATGTCATGGAAATTATTGCACGGGATGAGCCGGTTGAGATCCATGCTATTTTCATAAAAAAATTTAAAGGAAAATATGAGTGGACGAATAAAAAGGAAGATCCGGGTGAATATGTCGTTCAGGTAACAAAATTACATGAAGATGAACTCGACGACACCGGAATATCCGTAGTTAAACAATTTGACGTGAGGCCTTTTCCGCCGGCAAGGCGTCATGAAATGGTATTTGATGCTTTTGATAAACTGAAGCCGGGAGAAGCATTCATCTTTATCAATGATCACGACCCAAAACCGCTGTATTACCAGATGGAGGCGGAAAGTGACACTCCATTTACATGGGAGTACCTCGAAGCACTGCCCGAAGAGTGGAAGGTAAAGGTCACAAAGACAACTGTTCAGTAGTACAATTCCGCCAGTGCGATTTAACAAATCCCGTTTTCTTTAAGAAGGATCAACAAGTAACTATTACATACATCTTTAAATTATGCTATGATCTTTATCGATAATGAAAACATCACCGATCCCCGGATAAACCTGGCAATCGAAGAATATGCTCTTCGTAATCTGTTTCCGGATGATGATCTCTTCCTGTTTTATATCAACCGGCCTTCCATAATTATCGGACGCAATCAAAATACACTGGAAGAGATCAATTATGATTATGTAAGGAAGAAAGGCATCACCGTTGTGCGACGCATCTCGGGCGGTGGTGCTGTCTATCATGATCAGGGTAATCTGAATTTCAGCTTCATCAAACCTTATTCACCTTCACGGCTCAACAATTTTCTGGAATTTACCCAGCCGATTATCGAGGTTCTGAGAGATTTGGGCATCCCTGCAGAATTGAGTGGGCGGAATGATCTTGTAGTAGATGGTTTAAAAATTTCCGGAAACGCTCAGCATTCAACCAAAAGCAGAATGTTCAGCCACGGGACCTTGCTCTTCGATTCCGATCTCAATGAAGTTGTTGAGTCGTTGAACGTGAAGATGACGAAGATAAAATCAAAAGGAATGAAGTCAATCCGCAGCCGGGTTTCAAACATTTCCAGATTTTTGAAAAGGCCCATTGATATTCAACAGCTCAGAGATCGTATTAAGGAAGCCATTTTCCAGGGATCAGGATCTCACGTTAATTACCATCTCACAGAAGATGATTGGCAGCGAGTGCGTGAATTATCCAATATTAAATATGCCAACTGGAATTGGAACTTTGGCAACTCTCCAACATTCAATGTCCGGAGATCCCATCGTTTTGATATCGGTGAGGTTGATCTGCGTATCGATGTGGAGAAAGGACATGTTCAGGATCTCAAAATCTATGGAGATTTTTTGGGTAAGAATGATGTGAGCATACTGGAAAAGGCGGTCATTGGCCGCCGCTATGACGCGGATGATATAGAGGATGTCTTGAAATTGTACAATGTGAATGATTTTTTTGGAAAGGTAACACATAAGGAGATCCGTGAGCTTTTCATAGGAGATGAACTTGTTGTATAATTAACCCGAATTATTCACGTAAATAATAAATAAGACACTTATAGTCTTGTTACTATAAGATTTGGGAGTATAAAGTCTTTCCCCAAATTTGAGGAGTCTAAAAAAAGCTGTGAATAATCCGGGTTAACTATTGCATGAATTGCTATTTATGACTAAGCGAAGATCCACACCACTAAATAATCCCGCAATCAGTGGGCATCATTGTACCAGGGAGGTTCGGATGGAAAAGCTCGGGATGGTTCCTTTCTTCCGGTCTATTTCCAGTGATGCGTTGTTAAATGTGGAAAAGAAATTCAATGCGACTCATTTTTCACAGGGAGATGCCATCTACTTTCAGGATGAACGTGCAACACTACTCCGGGTACTGGTCCATGGCAAAGTGAAACTCCTGCGTCAAACACTTGATGGAAAGGATATATTATTAGATATGCTCAACCCGGGTGAATTTTTTGGAAGTCTCAGAGCTTTTGGGGATGAGGTGTATACCGATGCGGCAATAGCACAGACCGATGCATGTATTTTATCCATAGGACTCAGAGAGTTTCGGTCCATTCTTGAGGAAAATCCCGATGTGGCTGTTGCCGTGCTGGATATCACGGCCGACAGGCTGCATTCGTCACGAGAGCGTATCCGCCGGCTGACAACCCTGTCCGTAGAAAAGCGAATCGCCAATATACTGATCACGCTTTGTGCCAAGTTTGGGGAAGAAAGCAAGTACAGAAAATTGTTACAGTTACCGCTTTCGCGAAAAGATCTGGCTGATATGTCAGGCACATCTACTGAGACGGCAAGCCGTATTATGAGCCGGTTTCAACAAGATGGCATTAT
>DATFNI010000153.1:0-2378 GCA_035266485.1 Balneolales bacterium | reverse complement strand
GGTAGCGGTCTTCGCCGTATAGATCCTGCAGGTCATCCAGCACACCTAATATGGAGGACAGTCCGATCTCTTCACCCCACCTCAGGAGCCCTTTCGGATAATTGACGCCCTTAGTCATAGCCAGATCAACATCCTCGGCCGTCGCAACCTTCATAAAGACGGCATCGGCCGCCTCGTTGATCAGCATACTCAGAATGCGGTAGAAGATCGTTTCCAGCAACTCTTCATCGTGGGCCGGCTGAATATTGAGTGAATTATCATCATAATTATAAAACCCGCGACCGGTTTTACGTCCGAGGTAACCCGCTTCCACCATGCGTTTTTGAATGAACGACGGGCGGAACCTGGGATCGTAATAAAACGCCTCAAAAACCGACTCGGTCACCGCATAATTGACATCATTGCCGATCAGATCCATGAGTTCAAACGGTCCCATCCTGAATCCACCCATCTTCTTCATGGCGTAATCGATTGTCGATTCATTGGCAATACCTTCTTCCAGGATGCGCAACGCTTCACCATAAAAGGGACGGGCGACCCGGTTGACAATGAATCCCGGTGTATCTTTGGCTGTGACCGTGGTTTTTCCCCAGCCATTGATCAACTTACGGATCAGGTTAACGGTGTCAGGAGAAGTTGGAAGGCCAGGCACGATTTCAACCAATTCCATCAGCGGGGCAGGATTGAAAAAGTGGGTGCCGAGAAACCGGCCTGGCTTTTTGAATGCTGACGAAAGAGCCGCAATGGACAAAGAGGAGGTGTTCGTTGCAATTATCGCATCATCAGGAACTATTGCTTCTATTTTGGTCAGAAGCGCCTTTTTCGTATCCAATTGCTCAACGACGGCTTCAATAATTAACCCGGATCGATCAAGTTCCTCGATATTTGCAGAATGAGTGATGCACTCCTGGATTGCGATCACCTCATCCTGCGTCATCCTTTTTTTCTCGATCTGACGATTCAGGATGTAGTTCAGGTGATCCCTGGAGTTTTTCAGGGCCTTGGACTGGTTGTCATAGATTATCACCTGATGTCCGTTAGCTGCTGCAACCTGTGCGATGCCGGTTCCCATGGTGCCTGCACCCAGTACACCGACCCGGATGGATGTATCCATAGTTTTCATTTTCCTGTGAAATGTGGTTCCCTTTTCTCAATAAATGCACTCAGACCTTCCTGATAGTCATCTGTTTTCCCTGCCTCGGTCTGCAATTCTGCCTCAACCTCCAATTGATTGGACAGCTCGTTTGTGATGGATTGATTGAGCGCCCTTTTTGTGAGTGCAAGTCCTTTGGTTGGCAGATCAGCCAGTCTTCCGGCTATTTTTCGCACTTCCTCCATTAACCTGTCGCCAGAAAAGGTCTTGTATATCAAGCCGATTGATTCTGCCTCTTTTGCGCTGATTTTCTCCCCGAGCATCATCATCCCGAAGGCGCGTTGCAGACCAACAAGCCGGGGAATGAAATAGGTGCCCCCACTGTCGGGGATGAGTCCCAGATGGCAAAACGACTGGATGAAGACGGCATCCTCTGAGGCGCATACCAGGTCGCAGGCAAGGGCAATATTGGCCCCGGCACCGGCGGCTGTTCCATTCACCGCGGCAATAACCGGTTTATTGAGTTCACGAATACTCCTGATGATGGGATTGTAGCTGAAGCGAACGGTGTTCCCGAGAGGATCCTCACGTTTTTCCATTATCTCACGAATATCCTGCCCCGCACTGAACGCACGTCCATTTCCGGTGAGCAGAACACAGCGAATCGATGGGTCATATTCGGTTCGATTTAAGGCATCCTGCAACTCCTTGGCCATATCCCGGTGAAAGCTGTTGAGCTTATCCGGACGATTGAGAATGATCTCTGCAATGGCACTGGTCGCCCGGTAAGTGATGTACGAATAGGACATATGAAAATTTTCAGATGAATATCGATAAATGAAAAAAGCGCTTTTTCATGATATTAAAATATACTTCAACTATGTGAAGAACGAATTTTTATTACTTGATCCTAAGGTTCGAAATGTTAAATCTTAGAAAAACTGTCAACTGATCTAATCAACATGAGATCTTGATAAGATCCACTGTTGCAATGCGACAGGCTGTGCAGAGAAAATATCCCCCTTGACGAAGGGGGATTGGCGGGCGTCAAATATAAAATATGCTTGTTGCAATTCTACTTCCCAGAAAGCAATCTATCTGCGAATTTCCCAATGCCAAGGATAAATCCCATTACTGTTTTTGGTAAATGACCCGTAATCCCAAGAAATGCCGTAAGAATTAAGACAAAATCTGCCAGCTTCAAACTTGAAGTGATTTTATAGGTGGGTATGTACTGAAGATGTTTAAACAAAATCCAAAGAGATAGCCATCCGATATGCGACCT
>DATFNI010000152.1:0-5604 GCA_035266485.1 Balneolales bacterium | reverse complement strand
AAACTCGGCGGGCTGTTCGGGCCGGTGCTCCCTTAAAAGACTGATAATCTCTTCTTTCAGAATTTTATTCAATTCAGAGGTATATACAAATTTATCCCTCGCCACACGTTGTTCAATGCGTTTGATTACCTCCAGTGTCGTCTTTACGCCTACATCTGAAGTAATCAACACCTCCTCGAGGTCATCAAGGACTTCCTCGTCAATCTTGTCTTTGCCAACGAGGGCCTTCCCCAGTTTCCCAAGAAGGCCTGTCCGGCTCTTTTCCAGCCCCTCTTCTAATCTTTCTTTCTTTTTAAGACCCAGTTTATTGAGTAGACCCATAATAAGTATCGATATCAGTTAACAAATCAATTGAATTCTGCTCCGCGGATTATAGAGACAAACCGTTGCAGGTAAACAAAAAAGGAATATATCATCATAGCGGTAGAAAGCCATAATAACACGGTATGCACCTGGACCTCTGCCGGAAAATAAAAAACGGCCAACCAGTAGACTGCCAAAACGTTAATAGTGATTTTGCCAGCCATGACCGACATTGGTATTTTACTTCGTTTGCTTTTAATATAGATAGCTCCACTCGCTATCAGCAGGTCACGGACAATGAGCAGTATGAAAAACCAGAGGGGAATTAACCCATAAAAAACGGTGTATGAAAAAACGATGAAAGCGCACATCTTGTCGGCCATCGGATCCAGTACTTTTCCCAATTCTGAAATCTGGTCCGTTTTGCGTGCCAGATAACCATCCAGGAAATCCGAACCGATCGCATAGGCAATAAGCAAATCAACAGCTAAAGTGGGATAACCGGCCCTAAAATGAAGATATATAACCGGAATAGCCACAAAAACACGGGAGAAAGAGATCAGGTTCGATATCGTGAAAATCCGATGCCTTACCTTAATACCTTTTTTGTTGATATTACCTCCAATGGAGTAGAAACTCATGATGTTTTAAAACGAAACTTTTTAACCGGACTTGCTACACTATCAATACGAAAGTTACTATAACCTGTGCCTAATCTTTGATATTTTACTGAAAAATTGGTCCAAACCGACTTAACTTTTAAAAATAGAAAATTAAAGTCATAGTTATAATGAAGAACGAGCGAAAACTTATTGAGCAAACGATCGATTCGGAGTATGTATTTGATGGTGTTTTATTAAAAGTCTACAGAGATCGCGCCCGCTTGCCATCAGGCGACAGCTCTGTACGCGAATGGATTCGACATCCGGGTGCATCGGCTATTCTTCCTTTGTTTGAAAACGGAGATGTGATGCTGATCAAACAGTTTCGGTACCCGATGTCACAAATTTTTTATGAAGTTCCCGCCGGCAAAATCGATTCCGGGGAAGATCCGCTGCAAACCGGCGTTCGTGAACTCAGAGAAGAAGTCGGGTTATCTGCAAAAAATTGGCGGTACCTCGGTTTATTTTATCCAAGTATCGGCTATACCAATGAAGTTATCCACCTTTACCTGGCGACCGGCTTGGATCATCATTCCAGCAATACGGACGATGATGAATTTGTAATTCCCGAACGAGTGCCCTTTGCCGAGGCAGTAAACATGGTCCATCGTGGTGATATCACAGATGGTAAAACGATGATTACCATTCTCCGTGCCTGGCAGGTTTCTCAAGAAATATCTTCATCTGCTGGTTCCTGATACTCATCTCTTTTTACTAATAATCTTATACGCCTAAAGGATTAACACAATTATTTAAGCAAGTAATATACTGTTATTAAAGTAATTAAATCTATCGAAACCACTGTCTCACATTCACCATTTTCCATACAAATCATTTCCAGTGAGTCGATTTTTTATTTATATTAAGTCCAAATAGAAGCTGGTGGGATAAAAAGCCAGCATGATAAGACTGACTATTTATGAACCGCTCGGACACATCAACCCGGATCATCTCCTCATCCGTTTTTACAATTGTGATCTGCTCACTGTCTCTGGTTGCGCTCTTCCCATTCAGAGCTATCTCCCAGACTCACTCTCAGAACACCACCTCACCGCGTGCATTGGTACATATCCTGGATTATGTAGCCCAGGATTATTCAGGAGCCGTTGCAAACGGCAAGATTTTAAAGCAGAGTGAATTTAACGAACAATTGCAATTTGCCACATCCGCCGAATCGCTGGTGAAAGAACTGAAAGCTTCAGGGGTTCTGAGCCAGAACAGCGGCTTGTCCGGCCAGGTAACCGAATTAAAAAATCAGATCGATAAAAAAGCTGACAGCAAAAGAATTGCACAGATTGCACATCATATTAAGAATGAAGTCATCAAAGAAACAGGGATGAAGGTGGCTCCGATGGCATGGCCGAATCTGTCAGCCGGACATCAATTGTTTGAGACGAATTGTGTTACATGCCATGGCAAAAACGGCGCCGGCGACGGTAAACTTGCAGCTACCCTCAATCCAAAGCCCGCAGATCTCTCTTCAGGTGAAAAGATAGCGTCCATCTCTCCATTCCAGGTCTATAATACGGTATCCATGGGCGTCGAGGGAACGGCAATGCCATCCTTTGGCCAGAAACTGAGTGACAAGCAACTTTGGGCCATCGCGTTCTATGTCAAGTCTTTGGAGGCAAAAACCGAACACCCCGGGCTGGAGAATACCAATACAGATAGTTTAAACTCGCTACGCAAAGATGCCAACCTGGAAAAAGTGGCGACTCTGAATGATCAGGATCTTGAAAAATACCTGAAGAATAAAGGGGTCAAAAATCCGGGTATTGCTGCTGCAAATCTTCGTTTAGCCGGTGATAAAGGTATCACGGCAAATTCCCTTGCGCTGGCTTTGTCCTACCTTGACCAGGTTGATAAAGAGTATAAATCCGGACAGATTGATGAGGCCCGCAGAAAAGCTGTTCTCGCCTATCTCGACGGCATAGAACCGATTGAGCCTTCTTTGCGTTCTCATGCTCCATCACTGACTACAACTCTGGAAGGCAAGATGACAGCCGTTCGGGGTAATATTGAAAGTAAGGCTCCAGCCAGCGTCGTATCCGCATCGATTAAGGACGCTGAAGTATACATCAGCAAAGCGAAAGAAGTTCTTCAGACGAAGAGTGATTCGCCATGGTTCGAATTTCTTATGGCCGGTTCTATCCTTCTGCGCGAAGGACTCGAAGCATTCCTGATTATTCTGGCCATACTGGGTGTCATCCGGGCTGTCGGAGATAAGAAAGCCGCACTCTGGGTTCACGGTGGCTGGATACTGGCCATTCTGTTCGGGGTCGTTGCCTGGTTTTTCACCGACTGGATTATTCAAATGGGCTTTGGTCCGGTGCACCGCGAGTTGATGGAAGGCAGCGTGTCGTTAATAGCCGTTGTTGTCCTTCTGTATGTTGGCTTCTGGCTCCACAGCAAGACCGAGGTGAACAAATGGAAGGAATTCATAGAAGTTCGTGTCAAGAATATGACCACCGGCGGTAACTTGTTTGGGCTGGCCGCCATCGCCTTTTTTGCGGTATTTCGCGAGGCACTCGAATCCGTACTTTTTCTATCGGCACTGACCATTGAAGGGGGTCCCGGCAGTAAAGCGGCCGTCGGCTCCGGAGCTGTAGCTGCTATCCTGACCGTGTTGCTTCTGGGAGCTGTCGTGCTCAGGTTCAGCGCCCGACTGCCGATCCGGAAATTGTTCAAATACTCGTCCTTTATGCTTGGTTTTCTGTCGGTGGTGCTGGTGGGAAAGGGTATCCACTCACTTCAAGAGATCGGGTGGCTGTCGGTCACTTCCGCGCCAATCCACCTGGATATCAACCTTATTGGCCTTTATCCGACCATGCAGACCCTGGTAGCACAACTCGTTATCCTGTCTATTTTGGTGCTAGTATGGAATTATCCAACATGGAAGGCTAAGAAAGAAGTGATCCGCGTCGACTGACGTTCAAGGGTCTCAAAAGAGACCCAGGCTGAATCCAAAAGATATTAGGTCTGACCTGAACGCGATATTATATCCGGCAGCCAGCGTCAGATAAAAAAAGATCTGGGTTTTTCCTCCACCGTGTACCAGCGTCACAGAACGGACCCCAACTTCATTAGTCCAATATTTATCTATGGGACCTATGGTTGGTCCACCATCAAAGTAGGCACCATAATACCGGTAACGGTGATACACACCTATGCTCTGTCCTATCCAGGGAGAATTAACCAGGCGATGCTGCAAAATTTCCTGTGTTCCAATCACATCTAATGCAAGCGTAGCGTAATTACTATATGGCAGTTTAAACGTAATGTCTCCACCCGGATTAAGTCCAATGGCCACAGAGACCGCCATAGTTTCCTCATTCGAACTCAGAAATATCGGATCTGTGGATATAGACGGTGACCTGTTATCAGTATCTACATTTTTGAGGTCATAGCTTGGCTGCTTCCGATGTATAAATCTCTTGATCACAGAAGGCGGCAGCGAGTTGTAGCTGTAATTAATTATAGCCTGGCTGTAGCGAGCCTTGTAGATCTTTCCGTTATACTTTTTCCGGTTAAACATCAGAAGTTCACTCATCGGTGAGTGAATGGCGCAACCGGATGTAAAGGGTATCAGCATAAGTATTAAAAGGAATCCAAATGCCTGCCTGCTTTTTTTAAAACGCAGAAAATCAATTCGTAAAACATCCCTGGAACCAGCCATCTCTCTCCAAGCCTAATCACATTTAATCACAAAATCGTCTATTTTTCCGATCATTGTATCCCGATGCTATTTGACTACTTATATGGTAATCATTACTCTCTGTATTATCAAACTACAGTACCTTTAAAAGATCATGATAATGACAATCGCTCATTCTGATACCGGCATGAATTTCAAGAGGTTTTTTCCTCTTTTATATAGTCTTCTTGCGTTGGCAGCTATCCCGTTACTGGTATCCTGTTCATCCCGGCATGCCCGGGCCGCAAATAACAGCATATCCGTATCCGTCAATCAACAGACCGGACAGTATACCATCAAAACCTCGAAGCCCGAATGGACTTTTCAGGGAAGTGTGGGGAAGCCCTTTTCTAATGTTACCTCTCAAAGTGGAAATGATGAGATTGGTGACTATGAAGAGACATCCTTTAGCTGGACTTCCGACAATTCATACACCGGCACTATCCGGTGGTACTCCGATGCACCGGTAGTCATATTCACACTCACTACCCCTAACGGTGCAGAACATATTCAATCGGCATTTCCGGACTTTACGGGCTTTCCCAGGGGCATGCATCATTACAGCTTCAAAAATGATGTCTTTTCACCACCCGAATTCAACAAACTTACGCAGACATCCACCCCCTGGCTCTTTTTTAATAATCAGGATGAAGCATACGTTTTATCTCCGGCATCCGATTTCATCGTCTCTAAAATGAGTGGTGACGGCCAGCATATGATTGCCAGCGGACTGAATCCGCAGCTTCAGGATCTGCCCAGTGACTTCTCTCATAAATCCATCCTGGTAGTTGGCAAAGGGATTAATCATACCTGGATGACCTGGGGACATTCCCTTATGACGATGTTCGGGAAAAAACGCCCGTCCAACGATGCCGATCCGGTTCTTAAATACTATGGCTACTGGACCGACAATGGGGCCGATTATTATTATAACTATGATAAGAA
>DATFNI010000151.1:0-14359 GCA_035266485.1 Balneolales bacterium | reverse complement strand
AACCGTCTGGCGACTAAAATATATTTTATGATCATATTTCAGTATAATCCATAAACTACCAGATAGTTACCAGAGTTAGATAACTTATAGGCAGACAATGTCCCGATTCTACAAACAAGGTTCCTGCATCATTTTGGGTTTGCTTTTGGTGTCAGTGATCAACTCGAATGCCCAAAGCAAGATTAATCCGGAGTTATTTAAACAGAATTGGCCGGCGTGGTGGATAGCCGCACCGAATGGCTCTCCCGATGGTTTTGGCGTTTATCACTTTCGGAGGGATTTTAACATTTCTAAAGTGCCGTTGTCATTCATCGTGCACATATCCGCAGATAACCGGTACAAGTTATATGTTAACGGGAAGTTCATTTCCGATGGTCCGGCAAAGGGTGATCTGCCTCACTGGAGATTCGAGACGATTGATCTGGCGCCATATCTGAAAGCCGGTCACAATGTTGTTGCTGCAGTCGTTTGGAATGAAGGCAAATACCGCGCGGCTGCGCTCCAAAGTTACCGGACGGCTTTCATTCTGCAATCAAATGACTCAACGACCTCGTTTATAGATACAAATAATAAGTGGAAGGTACTGAGTGATAAGGCGTATCAGCCAGCTCCCATTAGCCGTAAAGAAGCCGGTAACTATTACTTTGCCATTGGACCCGGATTGAAAATCAATGGGGCTGACTATCCATGGCACTGGAACGAACCCGGTTATTCAGACTCGGGATGGACAAACGCAAAACAAATCCGTCATGGTGTGCCAAGGGCCGGAAATACGTATGATATCTATGCCGGATGGCAACTCGTTCCCAGAGCGATTCCTTCTATGGTTCACCGAAAAGAGAAGTTCAAAAAGGTTGTAAGAAGCAGTAATAACTCATTGGATGCCAATAGATTTATTGATGGGAAAGAGATAACGATACCGGCAGGATCGCATGTGAAATTACTGTTAGACCAGGGATATGAGACAACAGCATTCCCTGTGCTCGATATTAGCGAAGGGAAAGGCAGCCGAATCAAGGTTGTTTATGCCGAGGCGCTGGTCGACTCGGCCGGTAAAAAAGGCAACAGGAACGTGATACGTGGTAAGCATATCCGCGGGTACCACGATTTATTTATGCCTTCAGGTGGAAGTCACGAGACATACGAATCACTTTGGTGGAGAACGTATCGATATGTCCAGCTCGATATAACAACCGCCAGTCAGCCGTTGGTTATAAATAATTACTACGGATTATTTACGGCATATCCATTCAAGGAAAACGCAAGTTTTGCCAGCAATAACCAAAGCCTGAAAAACATTTGGACGACAGGATGGAGGACGGTCCGTCTTTGTTCGCACGAGACCTATATGGATTGTCCGTATTACGAGCAGATGCAGTACGACGGAGATACACGAATCGAAGGCCTGGTAACCTCGTATGTGTCCGGAGATCCTGGGCTGCTTCGTAAGGCAATCACACTGTTTAACGACTCGCGTCTCGCGGACGGGCTCGTACAAAGCAGGTATCCGGCACACGATGAGCAAATAATCCCGCCGTTTGCTTTTTTCTGGGTGGCTATGGTCCATGATTACTGGATGTATACCGGCGATTCAACATTTGTCAGGCAAAAGCTGACGCCGATCCGTGGAGTGCTGGAATGGTTTGAACGGCATATTGATAAGGAAGGATTACTGGGATATATGCCAAGGTGGAATTTTGTGGATTGGTCGTTTAAAAATGGAGGCGTACCGGCCGGGGGCAGACAGGGAAATTCATCGATCTTGACTCTGCAGTATGTATATGCATTACAGTTGGCTGCGGATATGAATGATCAGCTGGGACGGCATGAAACGGCCATTTTTTACAGGAATTTGGCTGAAAAGCTAGGTAAGGCCGTTGAAAAACTGTGCTGGGATCCAGACAGAAAATTGTTCGCCGATACCCCAAAAATGAATGAATTTAGTCAGCATGCAAACGTAATGGCTATCCTGGATGGACTGGTTACCGGCAAAAAAGCCAGAGACCTGATGGAACGGACAATGAACGATACCAGCCTGATCCAGACTACGTATTATTACCGATTTTATCTGTTCCAGGCCCTGAAAAAAACAGGACTTGAAGATGCCTTCTTCAAAGAACTTAAACCATGGTATCACATGCTTGATCTGGGATTAACCACGTTTGCCGAGCAGCCCGAACCAACGAGATCGGATTGTCACGGGTGGAGTTCGAGTCCATTGTACGAATACCTGACCATGGTAGCCGGAATCAACCCGGCTGAACCCGGTTTCAATCGGGTGAATATTGCACCGCATCCGGGAATGTTAACGGACATTGAAGCCAGTATGCCGTCACCGAAAGGCAAGATCGAACTGACATGGAAAAAATCCGGGAATCGCTGGATAGGTCAGGCAACGTTGCCGTCGAATGTTTCAGGAATATTTGCATGGCATGGTAAAACGATTGAGTTGCATCCAGGGAGTCAGAGGTTGGAAATTAGTGATTAGAAATTGGGAGACCTCCAAGGTTATTGAAACATTGGAGGTCTGTAGTAATATAATACTATAGACGTTTCTCGATTTCATTATCAACTATTGTCAATTCTTCATCAGTAAGTATTCCGTGATAAATCCCGCCTGATTTTGTAGCCTCCTTGAATTTTGCGTATGTCTCAGCACAAGTTTCGTCAAATATGCTGCCGCTAAGATTATCGAAAATGATCTCAGCTTGTTCGACAATCAATTTCTGTGAATGTTTATCCTTTAAATAGAAATCAAAAGAGTCAAACATTTTATTCAATAAAATGCAATCTGGGTAAAGACCAAGTTGACCATAATCTTTGATTCTTTGAAGCCTGTGGGGGGTAGTCGGCGACGGGTAGCGTGCTATCTCAACTGCATCAGTAAGTCTCTCGAGCAACAGTTTTTCTGTTTCATTCAAATTGTCAAACAAAAGCTTACAAGCCCTCTCTAGCATATTTATAAAATTGTGATTTTTTCCAACAATTTTAGTAGGATTCAACCCCGATTGTACTGCTGAAGTCATCGTCTTGCGTTCAGCTATGCCAATTGCTTTAATCAAGCTTTCTAGTGACATAGCTAAATGTAAATATATAGATAGGATTAGACCGTCAGATTTATTATAAATAGAATTACGATCTCTTCGATTAACATTACTTTTACGATAAATGCTATCCTCATTACGACCATATTCATTTTGTAAATGAATATTATATGACCGAAATGTCTCAAATAATATGTCAACAATTTGACGTTGCTTGTATGCAGTCTGAAGCCAGTTTAAAATTCTTTGTTCGTCAATAACTTTAATTTCGTCAGGTAATTTTGTTCCTGTGTTAGTCATCAGTGCGACTCCCATGATTTAAATTGTTAATTGGACAGATAAAGATTATAAAGAAGAATGTCTCTTTAGGAAATAGCGGGTTGTAAGTGGGTTATTCGAGGTAGTGTAATATATTTGTCGCATAATTTATATTATGTAAAGTTATAATGATTGCGAAGAAAGCCGCTGCTACCTAAAACCAATTTCGATTGCCCCTTCTTCCCGTTTGAGCAAACGAATTTTCTAATTTCTATTCACCAATTTCATTCTCCAGGCTTATAGGTCGCCACACATATTGTTGAATCCGCAGCTCCATAATACAGGTACCAGGTACCTTTGTATGGAACGAGTCCTTCCAGGAATGTTACATTGTCTACCTGGCCTTGTTTCTCAAACCTGCGTTCGGGCGTAAAGAAATAGTGACTCAGACGTTCCTTCAGCTTCCCGGGATCATTCGCACTGAATAGTGCTTGTCCTGCCGAGTATGTCCCTGCCGGCAGCGCGGTATCTCCGGAATCCGCGGCATTGCTGCTGTTATAGATCAACAAAATACCGTTTTTAGTAATCATAGCAGGCGGACCAGACTCAACGAGCTGGCTGTCGAATTTGCCTTTTCTGGGTCTGATAGCTGGCATAAGGTTCCCATTCGAATCCTGTACAGGTGTCCAGTCAATCAGGTTGTCTGATGTGGCAAGGTATATATTGGTATCACCCCAGTACATCCAGTATTTGCCATTGATCTTAGTCGCAATCATATGGTCGCCATCTCTTTTCGTCACAATAGCTCCCGATTTTGACCACAGGTTCAGGTATTTTCCATTATCTGCTTTGGCAAATACGGGACCCTGTTTGGTCCAGTGTCTCAAATCCTTCGATGTTGCTTCGCAAAGACGGGCTGTTTTGCCGTCGTATGCGGTATAAGTCAAATAATAGGTACCCTGTTCATCCTGAACGATTCTCGGATCCTCTGTTCCCCCCTCCCATTCATAGGTTTTCATATCATCATCTGCCGGATACAATACCGGATGATCGTCTCTTGTGAAGTGTGTGCCATCCGTACTCCAGGCTAGTCCAACCCGTGATGTCCCCTTATATTTTCCGATCAGGTCCTCAGCACGATACAAAAGATAGATAGTGTCATTACGAACGACCGCTGCCGGGTTAAACACGTCTTTGGCCTCCCAACGTACAGGCTTTTTCAGGATCGGATCCATAAAGGTAACCGAGTCGATGGGTCCCATTATCGGGTTTAGATTATTTTCTTTTGTAAACGGGCCCAGCGCCCAGTCCGGGAAATTTTGCCGGTTTGAGGTCTTCGTTTCATTTTTACTGCAAGAAGCTAAAAAAACAAGGCTTAATATAAATAAACCTGTTGTGTACCAATTGGTTAATCTATTTTTGCGATACATAATATATTGAACAAGTTGTTAATATTCATAGAGTGGCTCGAGCTTTGATCTTGAACAAAATCCCTGGTTTTGCAATGCCTTCTCTTATCGAGGATTTACGTTATTTACAAACTTTCCTAATAAAAAACACTGATTAGTATTGTGATACTATAGTTATTAAGCAGGATACAAAAAAAAATGGGCACTCATGATTGAAGTGCCCATTCAGATATCAAATAAGTACTGCCCCAAGATATTAACTGGCAGCACATCTTTCCTTTTTGAAATCAACCGGTACTCTCAATCCAGTTCGGATAAGGTTGATTGGATAGCTTCAAAATTGGGAAGGTCGCCGGCGTTATCCAGCACTTCCGCATAGCGGACAACGCCACTTTTATCGACGACAAAAGCAGAACGTTTGGCTACTCCGCTAAATCCAAGGAAGTCTTTGTAAATTGCATCAAATGTATTTGAAACATTCTTATTGAAGTCGCTTAATACATTAAAATTCAACTTGTTTTCTTCTTTGAACTTACCAAGGGTGAACGGGCTGTCTACACTAATAGCCAATACCTCAGCATTCATATTCTCATAGACTTTCAGATTGTCGCGTGTGCTGCACAGTTCTTTCGTACAGACACCTGTAAATGCGAACGGGAAAAAAAGGATTAATACATTTTTGTTTCCCTTGAATTCACTCAGGGAAATTTCTTCACGTTCGGTGTTGGGTAGGGTGAATTCCGGAGCATTATCGCCGACTTTGATTGACATGTTTCCTTCCTTTTAATTGGTTGTTACGGTTTCAATTATTCAATGGGGTTTAGGTTCCCCTCTACAGCAAGAATTTCGTTATTGTAAGCGACCCAGCCGTGCACAGTTACAATCAATGAAAAAGCAAACAAAAGTTCCCAAAGCCAGGCATTTTCGCGTAACAGACTGACGGGAAGCCAAAAAACCAGGTACGCAATAGACATAAATCCGAGACCAATCAAAGTGAGCTGGTTTTGAACTCCTTTATGGTGGTTCATAGCAATAAGCATGAATCCGGCTAACAAGCCACCACCCTCGTAAGCGCAGATCAACCATTCTTTTAATACAAGCGTACCATCGATAAACGGCCATACCAGAATAAGCAATAGTGGCAGGGATATGAATACCTGGGGAAAACGTGCGTATTCAGGTTTCGAATACCTGATATATTCCATCAGACCAGCTAAAACAATGGCGATAGTTATCATCCGGGCCCATCCTGCTGCCTGGAGGAAAAAATCATTCTCGAGGTTCGTTCCGAAATGAAGATGGAGGTAGTAAAGAGACAATGTGAGAAAAAGAGTAATACTGGCAATTGCCAATATTCGGGAATGCCAGTCCTGTGTTTTCATAAAAACACCTGTCATACGAAACGCGGTGTACAGGCCGGACACCAATAACAGGAAATCGGCTAAATGCTGGAAGTTCATTGTAGATTTGGTTTAGGGGCCATTTTCGTCGTCCATGGTCATTACCCGTTCGGCAACCTTTCTGAGTTGCTCCCGTTCATTATCGATCATGTTGTCCAGTAAGTCAAGCAGGGTGATATCGCGTCCGACAACCGGTTCTTTCCATTCCTCCGAATGAATTTTATCTACCGTTTTCATCAGGGAAACGCGATGACCGATGATCGAATCAAGAAATTTATTTACCGAGGTTACCTTGTCCTGTTTAAAAGTGAATTCAGGATCCTCTTGCAGACGCAATTGTTTGTTTTGTGCTGCAAGTTCGAACAATGGCCTGTAGATATGTTCCTGGGCATAATCGATCAGTGCAATTAGTTCGAGTATAGAGTATTCACCCACAGGTTTTTCCCGGTATGGCACCGATTCGATAACGAATTTGAGAGCCTCCAGTTCATCTTCCAGGTAGGAAGCATCATCCAAAAGTTGGTGTAAATTAGCGCTACCCTGCGTTGATGGCTTCGAACTGCTGGTATTGCTCATAGCACACCACCGAAATTAAAAACGTGTGATTGTTGCCGTAATCTGATCAGGCTTGAACTTCCGTTTTCTGGGATTCCCGTTTTGCTTCCAGCATTTCCACTAAAGAGAGACTGGTTTCCCAGCGTTTGTCACGATTCCTGACAGAGTGAATATTATTTTCCTCCTGAAAATCCCAGAATTGACCAAACTGACGGTTCTTATATTCACGTAACCAGTCGAGGCGATACTTGAGATCTTCTTTGGGGATAAGCAGTTTTTTCTTGTCATAGACAGCCTCTTCCCTTGATTCAAAGACGAGGTCGAAGTCGTTGCTCATCACAATGGCTTCTTCGGGGCAAACTTCCTCACAAAAACCGCAATAAATACAACGAAGCATGTTGATCTCGAACTTCTCCGGATAACGTTCTTTGGGGTCATCCGTTTTTTCGGAAGCCTGCATACTGATGGCCAAAGGCGGACATGCCCTTGCACATAATCCGCAAGCCACGCACCGCTCCTGTCCATTATCCTGAACCAGAACAGGCCGGCCACGGAATACCGGAGGTGGATCAAAACGCTCTTCGGGATACATCATGGTAAATTTGGGCAAAAACATCTGGCGAAGACTGTACCATAATCCCCTTATGATCTCCGGGATGTAAATATTTTCCCAGAAATTCAGTGTGCGTTCTTTATTTACGTCTTTGTTCAGAGCGTTCAGAACAGGTTTTTCAAGATTCTGAGGCATAGCTTAAAACAACGTTGTCTGTCTAATTTTCAGCAATTTCATAAACTCTGGGAAACTAACGAATCTAGGCCGTTATGCGTTTCCCCGACTTTTGTTTTACCGCCGAAAAATACTTCGAATTAACAATCATATCAAAAGATATTGCAAATAGATTGTTGTTTTTCGCCCTTTATCACGCACCGTTGTTTCGTTACCTGAACCTTTTGTCTCAAATCTAAAATATTTATTTCTATTTCTCCTTAAATACCATCGTGATGGGTACTCCCTCAAACCCGAACGTGCTGCGAAGTCTGTTTTCGATGAAGCGACGGTAATTTGCCGGCATTTCATAGGGATGATTCATGAAAAACGCGAATACCGGAGGGCTGGCTTTCACCTGGGTACCATACTTAATGGACAGAGTATGCCCACGTTTCTGCGGCAAAGGTCGTTCCTGGGTAATAGTCTCGATAAATTTGTTCAATTTACCGGTAGGGATGCTCTTTTGTCGCTCCTCAAGCACCTTGTCGACGAGTTCCATCAACTTCTGCACGCGCTGGCCCGTCAGCGCGGAAACCGTCAGGACAGGGATGTATTTCATGTCGGGGATGCGTTCGTAGACGGCATTGATATACAGCTCGTTGCTTTTATTATCCTTCTCAACCATATCCCATTTATTGATCAGGATAATAATGCCTTTGTTGAATTTTTCGGCTTCCTTGAGTACCCGTACATCCTGGCTCTCGAATCCAACCACGGCGTCAATCAACAAAATAGCCACGTCACACTCCCTTATTGCCTTGAATGAACGCAAAGTGCTGTAAAATTCGACACTCTCTTTGACGCGTGTTTTCCGCCTTAACCCGGCCGTGTCGATGATTTCGTAATATTTATTGTAGTACTTCAACATGCTGTTTATGCTATCGCGTGTCGTCCCGGCAATATCGGAGACAAGGGTTCGCTCATCATTCAGCAGCTTATTCACCAGGCTGCTCTTACCCACATTGGGTCTGCCTACGATAGCAAGCCTTGGATACCTGGGCTGTTCCGCAGTATCTGCTTCCTTTTTCGGGAAGTGGGAGCAGATCTCGTCGAGCAACTCACCGGTTCCCGTACCGCTCATGGACGACACCGGGAAAACCTCATCATAACCAAACTCGTAAAATTCTGCCGCATCGAGCGCGATATTCTGGTTGTCCGCCTTGTTGGCTGCTAGAACGACCGGTTTGTCCTGCAGGCGCAGCATCTGTGCAACGGCCCGGTCTGCCTCCATGATCCCGGTTCGTACATCAACAAGAAAAATGAGGACGTCGGCTTCATCAATAGCCAGATCAACCTGGTCGCGGATGCTGGCTACAATTTTATCAGGGTTGTCCGGGACATAACCACCGGTATCAATAACCCTGAAATCAAAGCCATTCCAGAATGCCTCACCGTAATGGCGATCACGGGTGACCCCCGATGAATCGTGCACAATGGCGCGGCGTTCGCCGATCAACCTGTTGAATAACGTTGATTTGCCCACATTGGGCCTGCCTACAATAGCTACAACCGGAGTCATTATTTAGAGTATTGAGTAAAGTGTACAGAGTATTGAGAGTATGACGTTATGAAACGAATATCTCAGTTTTGAAATGACGGGTATTTTGAAGTATTTTTAATACTTGAGCCGACAAAAATACGTAATAATTTGATCAATACGGCATTTTATGCTTAAGTGGATATACAATTCAATCGGTTTTTTCTGGACATTTTCTTTGGCGATAGTCGTCTTTATTCTTTTTATATGTTACCTGGCGGGGGTAGCAGGCATTTCCGACTTAAAAATTTCAGAAAAAAAGAAAAACTGGCTCCTGGTTTTTGGGATTATCTTTCTCCCCTATCCCGTCATCTGGCTTTTCAAGGATATTATACAACAACGTCGTCAGCTAGATCTCTGATTTTTCATTCAGATAGCAGCTTGGAGTCCGAATTTGACTCGGACAATGCATTCTCTTCCGGTTCGTCCACCAGCAACCACGGTTCCAGTTTGTCCTCTTTTATGTCTTTCAGAAAACGGGATAAATTGGTGAAGTACTCCCCGTAACTGTTCTCCTGAATTACAGGATAAGTGAGATACAGATTGTCCCTGGCGCGCGTACAGGCAACATATAAGAGGCGGAGTTCCTCGTCAATGTCCTCTTCATTCTTCACAGAATAACCGGATGGGATGATCCCGTCGAGGCATTGAATGATAAACACCTGATCCCATTCCAGACCTTTCGCCGAGTGTATTGTACTGAGTACGAGCGGTGGCTCATCCTGGTTGGATGCCTCCGTGTCGACAGCCGTTGATTCAATAGGATCCAGGGCCAAATCCTCCAGCAATTTCTGAAGTGTGGAATAATTTTCAGATATGCCAACAAAGGTCTCCAGGTCTTTTACCCGTTTGGGATAGTCGTCAAACTTCTTCTCGCAAATGGGTTTGTAATATGAAACGACATGACCGACAGCCTCACTGGTGGAATAATCTTTGGTTTTGAGATCCTGGAGCAGACCGCTAAGTGCATGTATCTGTTTGAGGTAGCGTTCGGTGATCAGATTAGATGCACCGATCTCGTAAGGATTTTGCTGTTTCTTGAGCCACTCCGTGAGATCCGTTGCCGTCTTTGGACCAACGCCTTCAAGTAATTGCAGGATTCTGTTCCATGCTATGGCATCACTGGGATTGACAACTACACGGATATAGGCCAGAACATCTTTAATATGTGCTGCTTCAGATAGTTTTTGTCCGCCGTATTTAACAAAAGGAATCTTCTTTTGATTTAATTCGATTTCAAGATCGAAAGAATCCCGGGCATTCCGGAACAGAACCGACATATCAGACAGTTGGATTCCCTGTTCACGGAGATTTAAGATCATCTGACTGAGAAAGCGGGACTGGTCCCGGTCGTCCGGTGCTTTAACCAGTGCCGGTAATTCTCCCGGGTCGTTATGGGTGTACAACCGTTTCTCGTACTTGTTCTTTGCCTGTTCCAGCAATCGATTGGCCAGATTGAGGATGTTTTGTGTCGACCGGTAGTTTTCTTCGAGTTTGATGATCCGGGTTCCTGGAAACTGTTCGGGAAATCGCATGATATTCCTGTGATCGGCTCCCCGGAAGGAATAAATACTTTGAGCGTCGTCGCCGACAGCCAGCACGTTTCCATGCCATGATGAAAAGAGCCGGACCAGTTCTGCCTGGAGTGCATTGGTGTCTTGATATTCATCAACCATGACATACCTGTTTTTTGCGGCTACCTGCTCGCAAACTGATTTATTCTCTGATAATAGCTCCCTTGTTTTGTAAAGCAAATCATCAAAGTCCATGACCCCGTTGGTCATTTTATATCTCCGGTACCGATTGGCGATTTCTTCAATACGGTCGATGTGCGTCAGAAACTGCGGGTATTGACTATCGATAACTTCATGCAGTGTTTGCTGTTTATTAACGGCTGTACTGATAATATGATTGATGGTATTTTTTTGAGGAAACCGTTCCTTAAGCTTGTTGAATTTCAGTTCCGCCCTGATACTCTGCAGGATATCCTGCGCATCACTTGAATCAAGGATCGTAAAGTTATTTGGATAGCCTATTTCTTCAGAATATTGATGGAGAAGACCGCTGCTATAAAAATGAAAGGTCCCTCCCCTCACCTTGCGGCATCGATCATCGAGAAGACCGGCGGCACGCGTCAGCATTTCTCTGGCCGCCCTGCGTGTAAATGTGAGCAAGAGGATATGTGACGGATCTACCCCGCTTTCAACCAAACGGGCGACACGATACGTAAGGGTTCGTGTCTTGCCTGTACCGGCTCCAGCAATTACCAAAGAAGCACCGGCATCGAGAAATACAGCTTCTTTCTGGCGTTCATTTAGTACATCTTTATACGGGATGGTGTAGTTCGGTTCTCTCTCCCCGGCTTCATCATTTTTAAGGACAAACTTCTTCATGAGCAGAAAATACTCATTGCCTGACTATATGTAAAATATATGTTTGTTCTGGACGGGATATTAAGAAAAACGCCACCGGGGTCACCCCGGTGGCGAATCATATCTGCGGGTTTGGCAGCGAGTCCCGCAAATGTGGTGGTCAGTAATGAGAACTCTCGTTTTGTTTATTCATCTCATTGTAAGACAGCAGAATAAAGAGATTAAACTAATGTGTTATCCATGGTTTCTAAAAGCCTTCTTATACTCAGTCTGTTGACTATTTCACTACAATGACCGTTGATCCGGATATCCCATCAACGGTTGTCGTGATCGTTGCCACGCCTTGTTTCCTTGCCTTGACAATACCGTTGTTGCTGACACTTGCTACCTTGCTGTTGTCGCTGTGATACTGCACCTGGGCATCCGCCAGATCCACAAAGGTACCGTTATTGTTGACAGCTTCGATAACATTGTCGGCTACCGCATGTAGCTGTTCGCGGGCCGGATTGGTATCATTTTTAATCCACTTATTCTTTCCATGCAGGTTGATGGTTTCTCCGACCCGGTAAACGAGTTTATCCGGTTGAACCGTCACATGAATAACCTTAGGGGTGAGTTCCCCCTGAATGGTTACAGTTTTGGACTCGGCAACGTTACTGGAGCTATACGCAAGCTGGAACCCGTAAGAACCGTTGTAAACGACACTTTTCATCTCTTTTTCACTCCAAAATGCCAGGTTGCCGGCCTTGACCCGAAGTGTGATATGCTGGGTTTGGCTGGGTTGCAGATTTTCTGTCTTTTGAAATCCTTCCAGCCTCTTAATGGGCAATTCCAAATCTTTAATTTTTGGGGATGTAACGTACAGTTCTGCTACGGTCTCCCCTGGTGTTTTACCGGTGTTAGTGACATCAAAACTTACCGTGACACTGTCATTTGGCGATATGTGCGTGTTTGATATGCTCATATTGGAAAACCGGAATTGAGTATAGCTCAAGCCATACCCAAAGGGATATGTCGGCGCCCCGACGGATTTTGGTCCTGCGAAATTAGTCACGTCACCAGTGAAGTACATATAAGTACGGCCGATTCCATTGGTTTTTCCTGGTGTCAGATAATAGTCCGACTTGCTGGGAAGCTGTGTATTATCTTTATACCAGGTAAAGTTGAGATGTCCGCTCGGATTTTTCTTGCCCAGCAATACATTTGCCAGCGCGGTTCCCTGGCTCTCACCGTTGTAGCCGCTGAATACAATAGCCGGAAAGTCATGCCTCACATAGTTAATGTTAATCGGTCCAACTGACTGAATAGCCATCAGCATATTCTTATTGCCCTGAGCAATGACCTGATAGATGAGAGAATTATAGTTGCCGGGCATAGCCAGACTAGCGCGGTCGTGTCCTTCATGGGATATGGCCATATCGGTGCCAACAAAAACAATGACCAAATCCGCACTCTTGATATCAGACTTGGTCTTATCATTAAGATAGGCCGGGTTTATAGCCGTTGTTGAAGTGCCGGTACTGTCGAAAATAACCGTAGCATTAGGATTGGCGGCCTTCATGGCAGAAGTGATTCCCTGTACGGCGTCGACCTTGAGTGTTGGATCACCGGAATAACCGCCCAGGGTCACTTTATTTGCCAGATTACCGACGATCACAATCTTGTGCAGTTTAGAAGCATCAAGTGGCAACAAGTGTCTGTTCGTACCGGATACCGTGTCATTTTTCAGGAGCACCAGGGTATTCTCGGCAACCTTCTCCGCCAGTTTCTGATGAGCCGGGCTTTGTATAACTGCCTTTGTGATTTTTGTGTATGGGACTTTGTCAGGCGGATCGAATTCACCGGTTCTCATGCGAATCGTAAAGACCTTTGTCAGAGCACGATCGAGCACATCCTTGCTCAGGATACCGACTCTGATGGCATCCTTGATATTTGGAAACGTATACTCGGCACCGGTGCAGTTGAGATCGGTACCGGCTCTTACGGCATAGGCCTGACCGCCGGCAGCACCAGGAACCGTAGCACCTGTTTTTTCATTGGTCCATGTAGCCTTCTTACCCTGTTTATCCGTGCTCCACCCGGGTGCCGCCCAGTCATGACCGATCGGAAAGTTATTATAGGTTGTGCCCACTGCGCCACAATCCGAGGTAATATAGCCGTTAAATCCAAACGTACGCTGGGCGAGTTCATTAACAGTATATGTACTTGCTACTGAGGGAGTTCCATTGATGGCATTATAGGAGGTCATCAGACCGGCAACATGTGCATGTTCTATGAGGTAACGGAAGGTAGCCGTGTAGTAATCGCGGATGGCTTCATCGCTTGTATTGGACGAGATGGCGCGCCGGTTGTTTTCAATATCGTTTAATGCAAAATGTTTAGCAGTTGCAGCAACTTTCAAATATCCGGTCCTTGATTTTCCGCTCATTGTTTGATCCTGATAACCATCCACAAAGGCTGCAGCCATATGTGAGGCCAGGTAAGGATCCTCCCCAAAGGCCTCATCCGTACGTCCCCAACGGGGATCACGGTCGATGTTCACCGTAGGCGCCCAGTAGGTCAGATTGCCGTAATCATCACGTGACTCACCGAGGTTATTTTGTCCGGTGCCGAACAGTGACTTGTCCAGGAAGCCGCGGGCCTCATCTGACACGGCCTGGGTCTCCCGGTAAATGAGATGGGGGTCCCAACTCATCGCCGTTGCGAAGTTGACGGGGAAGCTGGTCGCATGAGGCGAGCCATAAGCTTGCTCCCGTTTCTTCTTGCCATTATGGATGTTTCCAAACAATGCGTTAACACCATGCTGACCTTCACTCCAATAAATATATTGATGCACGCCAAGTCGCGGTATTGCCGGGGCATTGTTTGTGTGAAGCTGTTGCACCTCTTCTTTCAGCGTCATACGAGAGACCAGGTCAGCTGCCCGCTCCCTGAATGAGTAATGTGTATCCAGATAAATAGGTTTTTTCTTACCCTTTTTTACCGTTACAACCGGTGAGCCGGGTGACTGTTCTG
>DATFNI010000150.1:0-18959 GCA_035266485.1 Balneolales bacterium | reverse complement strand
CCGGGAGGATGGGTAGCTGATAATATCCTGGGATTAAGAAAATCTGTATGGTATGGTGGTATAATGATCGCCTGCGGACACTTTCTCATGGCTGTTCCGACCACTCAGACTTTTTTCCTTGGCCTCGTGTTTATCGTGCTTGGAACCGGGTTGCTCAAACCTAATGTGAGCAGCATCGTCGGGGGGTTATATGAAGGCGACAGCGGAGCCAGACGCGATGCAGGGTTCTCCATTTTTTACATGGGTATCAATATTGGTGCAACGTTATCACCGTTGGTTTGCGGCTACCTGGGTGAAAACGTAAACTGGCACTACGGATTTGGTGCTGCCGGTGTCGGTATGCTGATTGGCCTTGCTCAATACCGGCTCACAGACAAATACCTGGGTGATCTTGGTAAAGCACCCGAAGCCCGTGGCAGTTCAGAAGAGATGCAAAGGAAACTGCAAAAGAATAAACGCGGATTGCTTATTGCTTTGGGGATTATCGCTGTCATCGTATTGTCTGCCTTGTTTGGTATTATTCATATCAACGCGGTTATCGTCTCTGATTGGTCCGCCACCGTACTTATTAGCATCGCCCTTCTTTATTTCATCTATCTCCTGGTTTTCAGTGACCTGGATAAAAAGGAAAAGATGAAAGTGGGTGCCATTATTGTGTTGTTCTTTTTCTCCGTTGTTTTCTGGTTTGGATTCGAACAGGCAGGCTCGTCGCTCAATATCTTTGCCGACAAGTATACTCACCGGGTATTCTTTGGATGGGAGATGCCGGCAAGCTGGCTGCAAACGGTCAATCCGGCATTTATTATCATCTTTGCCCCTATATTCGGGTGGCTTTGGGTCTGGCTGAATAAACGTAACCTCGAACCATCGAGCCCTATAAAATTTTCTATGGGACTCATCCTGATGGGTGCTGGATTTTTCGTGATGGTCTTTGCTGCCAAAGAAGCGCTGGCCAATCAAAAAGCCTCTATCGTATTTCTGGTTATAACCTATCTGCTGCACACGTTTGGTGAATTGTCGCTGAGTCCGGTAGGATTAAGTACCGTAACCAAACTCGCACCAAAACGATTGGTGGGTCAGATGATGGGGATATGGTTTACGGCAACGGCTCTGGCTGAAGTTATCGCCGGTCGTTTTGCGGGCAACTTCAATCCGAGGGATGTCCACCAGATGCCCCACCTGTTCATGATCGTGGTAATTGTGGGCGTCGGATCCGGTATCCTGCTGGCCATATTCAGTAAACCCGTGCGCAAGCTGATGCAGGACGTACACTGACAAATTCGAAGAAACCTGACAGCGTTGAGATCCACAGTAAGTCTTGCGGTAATGAATCAGAATACATTTGTCCGACTATTCGTTATTTTTGATTTATGAATTCCCATGAATTCACTCAAAAAGAACCGATTGCCGCAATTGCTACCGCTTTGGGAGAAGCAGGGATTGCCGTGGTCCGCGTATCTGGCAAGGATTGCATTTCTAAGGTGAACACCATCTTCAAGGGGAATGACTTAACACAAAAACCTTCCCATACGGTTCATTTTGGACGATTGTACAACGGCGCGACGTTGATCGACGAGGTTTTGGTAACGTTATTTCGTTCACCGCATTCATATACCGGTGAGGAGTCTGCCGAAATATCGTGCCACGGTGGGGTGTTGGTAACACAGGCGGTTCTGGAAGCGGTCATGTCAACCGGTATCCGGATGGCACTGGCCGGTGAGTTTACACAGCGAGCTTTCCTCAACGGAAAGATGGAGCTGACGCAGGCCGAAGCCGTCGCTGATCTGATACATGCCAAGAGCCGACGGGCGGTCGATGCAGCCGGTCAACAGCTTGAAGGAGAACTGGGTAAACACATCCGCAAATTCCGTCAGGCCATCATCGACGCGACGGCCATGGTGGAGCTGGAACTGGATTTTGTTGAAGAAGATGTGGAATTCGCCAATCGCGATCAGCTTGACCGACTGCTCTCCGAGCTTGATGAAGATTTGCTGAAACTACTTAACACTTATGAAGCAGGCCGTCTTGTGAAATACGGCATCCGCACGGCATTCGTCGGCATGCCCAACGCCGGCAAATCAACCCTGTTGAATACCCTGATTGGGACAGACCGTGCCATTGTCTCTGAAGTGGCCGGAACTACCCGGGATACCATCGATGCGGACTGGAGCCATGAAGGATTACTCTTCCGACTCATCGACACGGCAGGGATACGGGAAACGGTCGATTTCATCGAGGCTGAAGGGGTACGACGTTCGGAAAAGGCCATTGATCAGGCAGACCTTGTCGTTTATCTCAAGGATCTCACTACATCGCTCACCGGAGGAGAGCGATCGAAGATAGAGACGGTCCGAAGCCGCAAACCCGATCAGCCCTTTATCCTGATCGGTACGAAATCGGATATTGCACCCCATCCTGATCCGGTTGGTTATTACGATTTGCTGATCTCGGCAACAAATCATACGAATATCGATACGCTCAAGTCACTGATGAAGGACCGGGCGCTTGAGTATAAGCACTATGATGCTTCCAGCTTGCTGATTACCTCGAGCCGTCATCGCGATGCCTTGTCAAAGACACGCAATCATATTCAGTCGGCTCTAAAAGCATTACGCGATGGCGTATCCGGTGACTTCCTGTCTATCGACCTGCGCGCCGCCCTGCACGAACTGGGTACCGTGACTGGCGAGATAACCAACGAGGATGTACTGGATTCCATTTTTACGCGATTTTGCATTGGCAAATGATTCCAGACTTTAGACTTTAGATTACAGAAGTTGGCTTTTTACTTTCACGTTAATTACTTCGATTTTGTCAATCCGAGATGGTTTGATCGGTTGATTAGTATTTGGTTTACTTTTTTCATGACTCTCTGACTTACAATGATTTATTCAGGTATAAAAGTTATTGGTTTTGATGCGGACGACACACTTTGGGTGAACGAGCCGATCTTCAGACAGATTGAAGATCGTTTTATCTCGCTCGTGAGGGATTATGATACAACCGGGGAATCGGCTAATGAGCTCTTCAAAACCGAGATGAAGAATTTGACCAGTTATGGATATGGCATCAAGGGGTTTGTTCTTTCCATGATTGAAACAGCTCTCAGAATAAGCGGAGGCATGGTTCCCCAATCAGTTATTGCCGATGTTATTGACCTGGGAAAAGAAATGCTGAATCATCCGATTGAGTTACTGGACGGCGTTGTTACCACACTGGAAAAACTAAAACCGGATTATCGTCTTATCGTTGTAACAAAAGGTGATTTGCTGGATCAGGAAAGGAAACTGCGGAAATCGGGCATCGAACACTACTTCCATCATACTGAAGTGGTAAGCGATAAGACGGAAGAAAACTACGCGAATCTGCTTACACATTTTGATATTGATCCCGGCGAATTTTTGATGGTGGGTAATTCGGTAAAATCCGACATCCTTCCCATTCTCAATATTGGTTCGAATGCTGTACATGTTCCGTATCACACAACCTGGCAGCATGAAATGGTTGATACCAATGGCATCGACCAGAAGAACCCGTATCACACCATAGATAGGATTACGGACTTGGTAGATCTCCTGGAATAAGAATGAAAAAGATTGACCTGAACAATTATCCCCGAAAAGACCATTTTGAATTCTTCAGAACGTTTGATGAGCCCCTGTGGGGACTGACCATGGATTTGGATTGCACGTTTGCTTATCGGTACTGCAAAAAGGGGTCCGTTTCGTTCTATGCTTTCTATCTTTACCGAACGCTGCAGGCGGCAAACAACACAAAAGAGTTCAAATACAGGATCATCGATGATGACATTTACGAGGTGGATACTGTCAGCGCTTCGGCGACCATCCTCCGTGATGATCACACCTTCGGGTTCTCTCTGATACGTTTTGACAATGATTTCAATACGTTCACCGGGAATATCCGAAAGGAAACGGAGAGAGTGCAGAATCAAAAAGGCCTCGAAATGCAGAATGATATTGACGTCATGCACATCTCTGTCATCCCGTGGGTTCGATTCACTTCGCTTTCACATGCCCGTTCATTCCATTATAAAGACAGCATTCCCAAAATCAGTTATGGAAAACTCCATGAAAATGCCGGCCGGTTGCTCATGCCGGTGTCTCTGCATGTCAACCATGCACTCGTGGACGGTTATCATGCTGGACAGTTCGTTGAACGGTTTGAATCACTGATGAACACACCGCTGTAAATGGTTATTGAGTTATTTACCTCACCCCAACCCCACTCCACATCCGTGGAGAGAGGCTTTTGAACAGAAAAGAATATTCAAGAGGATCGATGTTGCCTATCCAGAGAATGACATCCATGGGCGGCAGGTAAACTCAATAACTTAATGACTAAGTAACCTATTAACTCTCCGGAGGCTTGGTCCCGGGTTTGCCTTCTCTCCAGTTTTGATACATCCGGGTGGTGGGATAAGCCAGGTCGATAGTATCGTGCTTGTTGAATGCCGTCAGGATATCCTCCCATATTGTTTCCTGCATGCCCCTCCGTTTACGCGGATCAGTCAGGTATCTGAGGGTTAGCCGGACACCGCTGTCTTGCACATCGGTATAGACGGTCGGTGTAAGCACGCTGTAGTGAATCATGAATTCACGGGAGGCCAGCCGCAGTTGCCGTTCTGCCTCTTTTACGACCTCGTTGCACCGGTTTTGTGCGATATCAAGTAGCAGTGATTTTGCGGTCTTCCAATCGCTCTCAAACGTGATGAGTACGGGTATCTCGTGCCAGATGAACCGGAACTGGCGGCTGTTGTAGTTGATCACCGGGTTGGCAAACACCTGATGATTCGGAACATGAATGATCCGCCCGGTACTCTGGTCGGCGTCGACCCATTTCCCGATTTCATTTATGGTGAATTTAAACACACGCTGATCGATGACATCCCCGCGGTTCGCGCCAATTTCTATTCTGTCGCCAATTTCAAACGGTTTTCGCCAGATGATGAAAAGCCATGCAGCCAGGTCAGTGATTGGATCGCGGAGCGCAACGGCAAGACCGGCTGACAGTAACCCGAAGAAAGTGGCCAGCGACTGAAAAGCCTCGAACCAAATACGGCCAATGATTAATATCCCCAGTAAAACAGCCGCATATACACTGTTTTTCTTCCATTTATAATGAATTATAGGGCTATCTGTTCTGCGACGGACTATACGCAGCACCAGGAAGCGTATGAACCACAACAGGAGGATAACCAAAAAGCTCCCAAACAGCTTAATAGCCACTGCCCTTGGAATATCGAATACGTTAGATAGAAATCTTATGGCTTCCTGCATCCATGCTCCTTTTTCATATGACCACAATCCGCGTGCCCTGTCACTCGTTAACAGGTAAGATACAAAGCAATCATCGTTTCCTTTAAAAACAATTCAATACAATGTTTTCCAATTTGAATTGTAGATATTTAATACAATCACTATTTTTGTAAACTGATTTGGAATCAACGTATCCCGTTTTATCATGATTTATACTCTTATTGTAATAATAATTGCCATTATCGCACTTCTGCTGAATATCGTGGTTCTCCTGCAGAGTGGAGAAGGCGGAGGATTGTCGGGAATTGCGGCTGGCGGATCCGCCACACAAATGATCGGGCAGCGCCGTACAGCTGACTTCCTTTCAAAAGCCACAAGCTATCTGGGCGGAGCATTTCTTGTGCTCTGTGTTGTGGCAAACTTTTTCATACAGCGAGGCGGACCGGCAAAGAGTGCTATCCAAACTGAAGCTAACATGCCGACCAATGCGGCTGCACCGTCACAAACACAATCTGCTGTTCCGACCCAGAATAATGCAACGAATAATACACAGCAGATTCCAATCCCTGCAAATAATGGCAACAACGCTGGTAACACTCAACAAAGTGGACAAAAACCGGCAACTCCACCTCCTCCTAAATCAGGTGGCGGCAACTAAGTTTTTCATTTCTCACACTTCCAGGCCCCGGTTATTTCATTTTCCGGGGCTTTTTTTATCTAATGACTATCCGCATAGAACCACAAAGCGCACCACTAAGGAGATGTAGCGTTCACGGTATATCAATATTTCCACATCTCTGTGCCCATTCTCAAACCCTTTGCGTTCCCTATGGTTACCCGAAGAGCCAAACGAATAAGGTCTATCAGACACATTTCAGATACAACCGCTCGAATATCTGATATCGCTTGTCTCAGGTCTAAAGTCTCATTCATTGAGCCACAGCCGCTGTCTTACCGGTTCCTTTACCCTCATATGTGCGAATGGCTCTGATTCTCTCTAATACAGGTGGATGCGAGTAGTTGAGAAACGCATAAAACGGGTGGGGAGTCAGGTTTGAAAGATTATCCCTCGATAATTTCTTCAAGGCGACAACCATCGACTCTGATTTCCGAATCGTTTTAGCTGCAAAGGCATCGGCCTCATATTCGTTCTTGCGTGAGAACATTTGCATCAGGATCGACAACACAAGTTCGATAGGCGAATAAAGCAGACCGAAAAATACCAACCCCGAGTAGAGTGAGACCTGGTCCATGTAGAAGGCATCGAACAAGCCACGGAACTGCAGGAAGATTGAGAGCAACAGAAATAATACACCGGTATGCAGGATGCTGATGATCATACCCTTTAAAACGTGTTTCCTTTTATAGTGCCCAATCTCATGAGCCAGAACCGCGACCAACTCATCCGTTGCATGATTCTCAATCAGGGTGTCAAAGAGAGCGATTCTTTTGTGTTTCCCAAAACCGGTAAAAAAGGCATTGGATTTTGAGGATCGTTTTGAGCCATCCATCACGTAGATATTCTCAACTTTAAAATTCACGGATTTGGCGTAATCAAGGATAGCCTGTTTCAACTCACCGTCTTCGAGTGGAGTGAACTTATTGAACAGGGGCATAATCCAGCGGGGAGCAACAAACTGAAGCGTAACGGTGAATACAACGACTCCCAGCCAGCCGTATAACCACGCAAGCGCGCCCGTGTAATAGAAAAACCAGAGAATGGCGGCCAGCAACGGAATACCGATAACAGCCCCAAGTAATGTCCCCTTCACCATATCCATGATGAATGTGCCAAGCGTTGTCTTATTAAAACCGTAGCGTTCTTCAATGACAAACGTACTATAGATACTGAATGGAATATGCAGGATTCCTCTAGCAACGACCAATATGCCGATATAGCTTATTCCGGTCACGATTGGATTCAGGTGCCAGCTGCGAACCAGGTGGTCAAGAATGTTAAACCCGCCGACAAACCAGAAGACAAGTAACAAAACCAGATCAAATACACCCGTTAAAATTCCAAAACGCGTTGTCTCTCGTGTATATTCCTGCGACTTGCGATACGCCTCATCATCATACACATCGCTAAACTCTTCCGGTACGGTGGGTTTCATCGCCTTTATATTCAGATAGTCTGCCACCAGGTTTAATGTGAAATCCACCAACAGGCTAACCAATATGATTATGGCAAAAATATTCATGTAAATGTTATTCGTTAATTTTCATAAGTGTGTAAAATTAGGAATTAGAAGGGATAGTTGTTAGTAAATGTGACATCCTGAAAACCAGGCTAACCTCTGGCTTGTTTTATGACGGCTTCCAGTTCTCTCATGAAGTTGCGAAAATGTGTCCCCCTCCAGTATAAATACCCACAGTTGGGACACTGTTTTATTTCCGGCCTCCGCTCCCTAACTAATTTCGGTATCTGATCGGCAACATCTCCAAATGGAACTTCAGTGAGAATGGTATTACAATTCGTGCAGCGTTTTCCAGGGTTCACAAATTGCCATAGGCGAAAGAATTTCATTACTTCGATCCATTGATCCAGTGGATTATCCGACCGAATCCAGCGACCGTATTTTAAAATTTTATGTTTCAGCGAACCTATATCGCGCGTGAGTACAATACGATCGTCTTTTTGTGCCTCATCGACAATCCGGGTGTCACTGCGCTGAGTTTCGTAGTCGGTATCAATACCTGCCATTCGCATTTTAACAGCCAGTTTACCCAGGTGTCCATCCAGGATAAAGCGTGGTGGGGTGGGCAGACACACTTCATAACCTGATTGTGATGATTCCCACGCATAAATATATTTTTTAGGAAAGACTTTAATCCGTTCTCCACCAAACAATTGTAATTTCAGCGAAACATTTTCCTGATCTTTTTCCGTTTTCCCGATTTCTACCTGTGGCACGCCAATAGATTCAATTGTATCTTTAAGTGCTGGTTGTCCTCTGAACCGGACAGCCAGTTCATTTAGTGGCACGCTTTCTTTTTTGAAATCTCTGAGGTCATCTTCAAGGCTGATATAGACAATGTGATATAACGGGTCGTGACGTGTTATCATCAGCAAAAAGTGCCTTATGTTGGTTTTTATGATTTCTCGTATCTCAAAGATTATTGCTTATTTGCAATAGCACAAATTGACTAATCCTATTATTTATTATTGTTTTAAATAAATTGGTCAGTTTTGAGTTTACTTTCATTTTACTTAGTTTTTATCCAATTTTGTGCGTGCGAGGCGTGTGTTCCGATAACATAAACGCATTACATCTTTATTTGGAATTTAACCCATTGTATGGATCTTTTTGATAAGCTCAACTCAAGGAATAGCCCCCTTGGTCCCTTTACATCTGATGGCTATGGATATTACACTTTTCCAAGACTGGAGGGACCGATTGGTCCTGAGATGATTTTTAATGGAAAGCCTGTTGTAGTCTGGAGTGTCAACGATTATTTGGGCATTGCAGACAATCCTGTCATTCGTGATTATGACGCTAAGGTAGCAGCTGAATATGGATTCAGCACGCCTATGGGGGCACGTCTGATGACAGGAAACAGTCGTCAACATGAGGCATTAGAAGAAGAACTTGCCAATTTTGTTCATAAACCTGCTGCTTTCCTGCTGAATTATGGATACCAGGGGATATCAAGCATGATTCAGTCGCTGGTCAGTCGCAATGATTTTTTGATTTACGACGAGCTCAGTCACGCATGTATTGTCGATGGGAAACAACTTGCTGTCTGCAAGAAATACGTATATAAACACAACGACATATGCAGCCTTGAGAAGCAGCTTGAACGGGTCAGTAAGATAGCCAGGCCCGATTCCGGAATCCTGGTGATTACGGAGGGTGTTTTCGGCATGACCGGCGATTTGGGCAAATTGCGTGAAATTGTTAACCTGAAACAGAAATACGATTTCAGATTACTAGTTGATGATGCTCACGGACTCGGGACAATGGGTAAAGACGGCTCCGGAACGGGTACTCATCTCGGTTGCCAGGATGGCATTGATCTTTACTTTGGAACTTTTGCAAAGTCTGTAGCACTCATTGGTGCTTTTGTCGCTACGGAACCCGAAGTTGTTACTTTCCTGCGAGCCAACGTACGCAGTCAGATATTTGCAAAATCGCTACCCATGCCTATTGTCCTTTCGGCAAGAAAACGTATCGCCATGATACAGGAACACCGGGAATGGCGGGAACAGCTCTGGAATAATGCCCTTCAATTACGCGAGGGACTACGTGCAATCGGATATAACGTACTCCCGTCCGAAAGTCCCGTTACCCCAGTCTTGACCAAAGGTAGTACGGAATTGGCAACCACCTTCATGCGTATTCTACGTGAAGACCATGGGATCTTTGTCAGTGGTGTTGCCTATCCGGTTGTTCCAAAAGGCCTGGTTCTGCTAAGGTTGATACCTACAGCCCGCCATACTGAGGAACACATCAATCGGACAATTGCAGCATTTGAGGCCATCAAACCGGTTGTGATGGAAGCACAGGAAAAGATGGAAGAAGTTAATCCTGCCTCCTGACCTGAACCAACCGAATGGTTTGTTTGGTTTGTATTAGATTCTTGATTAAAGAGATCTCTGTGCGGAATCTTGTGTGATACTGCGCTTTTATTTGTTATATCCGGGCTCGCATAATACGGCAAAAACGAGGTGATCTTCTCCTGATCCTGCAATAAAGATCACCCAGTCTACCAATCAGTCATCCTTGCCGAAGATCTTCTTTATAAATCCTACGATCCCTTTCTTTTGCGGACTGGAGTACTCCTTATTTTGCATTAACGCTCGTTTCGTCGATTGGGCATCGCGTAATGATTGCCGCTGTTGCTTCCTTACGTCTTCGTAGTTTACAGCCGTATCTCTATCTGATTTATTCCTGCGAGGCCCCCGGGTATTTTTCCTGCTATTTTGTGGTCTGTCGGGACGATTGTTCGTTTTACCGGCAGACTCTTCTTTCGTACTCTTAGCGGATGAACGGTCACGATTGTCCTGTCTCTTACGGGAAGAATTGGTCCGGCGTTGTGATCCGGATGACCGGCCTTTGCTTGTCGGCTTCTGATCCGTCTTTTTTCCGTTATCTGAAGAATCCTGTTCGGTAGTCTTTGTTTTTTGATTCTTCGAATTACCCCGGTTCCCCTTTGATCCGGAAGGCTTCCTGTTGTTGCGACTGCCACTTTTCCGGGGTGATCTCCCACCGGATTTACCTGAATCGGAAGACTTATCACCCTGATTATTTTCTTTCCCCCTACTTCCTTCACCATTCCAGCTGGCATCCGGCAGTTCCCGAAAATCCAGCTTATCCTTCATTGTTTTTTCAATGATCTGGAATTTCCTCTCGTCCTTTTTGCATACAAGGGTTATGGCATCTCCCTTTGCATCGGCTCTGGCTGTTCGGCCAATTCGATGGATATAATCATCCAGTTCAGAGGGAACGTCATAGTTTACGATATGACTGACATCGGCAATGTCAATTCCCCTCGAAAGGACATCTGTTGCAACAACGATGTTATATTTACCGGATCTAAAATCATTCAGAGCTTCCTCACGCTCCTTCTGAGTCCGGTCGCCATGAATACTGGTTACTTTCAATCCGGCTCTCGACAGGCTCCTTGCCAGTGACTCGGTACCCTTCTTGGTTCGAACAAATACGATGGTGGAATCCATTTTCAGATCCGTAGCAAGGTGGACCAACAGATCCGTCTTAACCTTCTCCGGAGCTTTATATACGATCTGTCTTACCCCTTTCGCTTCTGTCCGCGTAGCAACATTAATCCGGTCCGGATGATGGGTAATTTCGCGTGCAAATTTTTCAATATCGTCAGGTATCGTCGCTGAGAACAGGAGATTTTGTCGTTTCCGGGGCATACGGCTTTCAATCGTTCGAACATCACCGAGAAATCCCATATCAAGCATGCGATCAGCTTCATCGAGCACAAAGAAGTCAATGTTGCTAAAGTTGATTTCCCGAATAGTCATGTGATCGATCAACCGTCCCGGTGTGGCAACGATGATATTAACCTGTTCCGCATACAGCGTCTTTTCCTGGCGGGTCCAGTCATCCGACCCACCACCGCCATAGACGGTTGCAGAGGTCACTCCCGTATAATACCCCAGCCCGACAATTTGCTCGTCAATCTGTTTCGCCAGCTCTCTGGTCGGTGCCAGTATTAGGGCCCGAATACCCTGACCTTTATGTTGCTGAACCTTGGTTAGGATAGGTAGTACGAAGGCTCCCGTCTTACCCGTCCCGGTCTGGGCCGAAGCAAGTATATCTTTACCTTCAAGAATTTTGGGAATGCACTGCTCCTGAATAGGAGTTGGTTCTTTATAGTTGAAATCTCTAAGGCCGTTAAGAACATCCGGACTTAAATTGAGTTCTTCAAATTGCAAAATATAATGGTTTCTTAATCTCTAATTTAATTTCAAAATCCACAATAATAATGAAATTGGGCATATTTTATATCGTTACAATATACGAAATTATCTCATTCCCTTTTCATTCATGTGGTTTTGCCTTCTGTGGAAATTTTGCGGATGGGGCTTTCGTGCATCAGACGTTCTTTATCGGTATTCATGGCAATGCCGAAGTACATAAGTTCGATAATGATGATCAGGGCTATGCCAATTATTCCAAGCATCCCACCTTCCGGACCAAACGCCCCGCCGGTCCATGTTGCAGGTCCATGTTGAGTGATTGTTATCATCGTATGTTCATATGTCAACCCGCTTACCGGTAATCCAAGAATACTGCCTTCTACGAAATTCCAACCGGCATGAAGACCTATAGACAGGCCCAGACGTCCGGTTACAAAAAACGGGATGGCCAGCATCACTCCGGCAGACATGATGTTAAACGCAGACAGCCATGTAGCATGAGGGTTGGACAGATGAGCGGCTCCGAAAAGAGCTGATGAAATCAGGATAGCCCCTATTACGGCACCCCGCTTGTCATTGTTCTCAGTTGTTAACCCTTCGAGAAGATTTGTAAGCTGGTAGCCCCGGAACATCAGTTCTTCGTAGAAACCTACAAACATCATTAATACCAGATATCCTGCCAGGTACCAGATGTAGTAGGAGTTGCCGGTCATACTCCAAGCATATTCCCCGACTTTAAGCCAGCCAAAGCTCCATTCCGTAATAAAGATAAACAGCATGGCGACAGCACTGGCCAGCAAACCAAGGGTGAATTCCAGGAACCACACCCCTCCTAAATGCAACCCCAGATCGAAGAAAGAACGCTTGTCGAGATAGCGGATGCACAACCATACACTCAGAATCGTTGCCAAACCGGTGAACAGTGTCGCTCCAGCAATGGTACTCGTGAAACCCGGAAAAATCATGTACCCGAGAAAAACGATCTCCTCCATCAGTATAAACTGAAAAGTCAGTCTCCAACCTGACCGGATTCGCCGTTCACGATGATTATAAAATATATTCATGAAGAACTTGCTTTAATGAACGGACACATGTAAGATGAATTCCCAGAATAACTTCTTACTAATTATTCTTAAGCATGACTGAACGCTATACACTGTATGCAGAGCAATCTGACATTGAAACGGTTTTTAAGGCAGCCTTCGATAATGGTATCACATACGAGGCAAATTATAATATCGGTCCGGGCAGTACTAACCCTGTGGTTTATTCTCCTCGCCCATCAGTGCGCGTTATCAGTGCATTCAGATGGGGACTTGTCCCCCCTCAGGCCGATGATATAAATATAGGATTTAAAATGATTAACGCACGTGTCGGAGAACTAAATGAACAAAATTCTTATAAAAAATCTTTCCAGCGCCAGCGTTGCATTATCCCAGCTAACGGATTTTTCGAATGGCAAACCATCTTTAAGAAGAAAATACCGTTCTATTTTCGGACACTTGACCAGGAATTATTCGGGCTTGCCGGCATTTATGAACATTGGACTTCCAAAGACGGAAACATTGAGTTAACAACATTTGCACTGGTATCTACCGATGCAAACGCACTCGTAAAACCTCTAAAGGATGAAATGCCCGCTATCCTGGACCGCAAAGACTTCGACAACTGGCTTGACCCCGTCAACTCTGATACCGATGAACTTCTGAGCCTGCTGAAACCCTATCCGTCAGAAAAAATGTCGACGTATCGCGTTGGACAGGGAGTTAATGATTCAGAAAAAAACGACGCGGCCCTCATTCATCCGGTCGATGCCTGACAAAAGCAGGGCCATCATTTTCGTCTTTTCAATTCCCCCTATTCCCTTATACCTTATTTTTTTAAAGATAAAAAACAGGACTACTCCTGAGGCACTTCCCACGTAAGTACTTTGTCCCTGTTTTTGTTTGTGATATGGCCGGAACTGGAATTCAACCTGTAAATAACGATTTTTTTTGCCTGTTTTAGTGAAGGAAAAGGAAGCTTGAATTCTTCTCCGCCGGTATTTATATACTCTTTCCCAAAAAACACCGACCGGATGACTTTCCCCGAGGCATCTCTCAGATCAGCCTGGTAAATAGGAGCATTGGCAGAACTGGAATAATATGGATGGTCTGTTAACAAATGTGAGGTGACCGTCCAGTTACCATCCTGAGATGAAATCGTGAGTAACAGCGTTTTTGACGATACCTGATCCTGTCCCTGGCAGCCGGCCATCAGAAGTATCAATAAGCAGATCGGACACCACCAGGCCTTTAATGTTTTTTCCATAATCTTAAAATCGTGACCGAACCTACATTTATTGTCTGAATTAGCCTTGACTTCGAAGACTTCAGATCAATAAGCAATTCATTGTTGATTCAATTTGGTCAAAAGCTTACTAAAAATTGTAATGATCTCCTCCCGGGGCAAAAGCGACCACTCGTTGAAAAATTCATACTCAAGTCCGGATACCTCTGCGGACGACATGCTTGAAGCCATTTCAGTCCCGGTAACATCTCCCTTCTTGAATCTCCTGTTTTTTCTTACATACTGAAACATCGATTGATCGGGTTTCATCTCATACAAGACTGCAACAGTCTCCTCTATGCTCTTAAGCTTTGTACAAATGTTCCACTGCTGCCATGCCAGCAACCACGATTGTACCCGGTGAAACAACAATTCTTGCCTGCCGCGGCCCTGCAGCTGCAGATAATCAATGATCTCCTTTTTAAGCTGCGCTTTCTGACTCGCAGTGAAATTCCGTGCCAGTTCAAATGGAAACTGTGTCTCGTCATATAATTCAGCGGTTCCTGCTGACAGGCCGTTACTCATTCCATGCATAACAGACAACCAGGCTACATCCGATACCTCTCCATATTCCTGTGCCATCCGTTCAAACTGCTGTTGTTCGAATGATTCTGTCTGTGCAAAACCGTAAGCAACCGGTAAAAGGCTAAATCCGATAAGAAGGAAGCCTATTTTCTTTTTCATAAATCCGCCTCCTGATTACATGTGAAGGGAATCTGATCAAATTAGGTTACGTTTCGTCGCTGTGCAGCCACTTTTCCAGGACGGGTGACTGATAGTGTTCAAAGGTATCAAGCAAATCTTCGGCCTTGTCCTTGATGAGCAATAGGGATCTGTTTACCGGTTTAAGGAAACTCTCCTCCACTGCATAATCAAGGAAGCCGATCAGACGATCGTAATATCCACCGATATTGAGCAAGCCTGTGGGTTTTGCATGTAAACCGAGTTGAGACCATGTGAGAATCTCAAAAAGCTCTTCAAGTGTTCCCAATCCGCCTGGAAGGGCTATAAAACCATCTGACAATTCAGCCATCAGGGCCTTACGTTCGTGCATGGAATCGACGATGCGCAAATCCATGAGTCCGTTATGGGCAACCTCTCGACGAACCAGGTTTTGGGGTATAACACCGGTCACTTTACCGCCATCATTCAGCACCTCATCTGCAATGGCCCCCATAATTCCAACACGGGCGCCGCCATAGACAAGTTCAATTCCTTTCTCTACAAGTAACCTTCCGAGATACCGGGCTTCCTCTTCATAATAAATTTTGTTTCCGGAACTGGATCCGCAGTAAACACAAATGCGTTTCAATCTGAAATTCTTCGTCATCTTAATAGTCTTAGTGATTATCTGTTCTAGTAATGGTTACCCTAAACGTAACTAATTAAAGAACTGCTCGTATCATCTTAATGTTAGATTATTCAGGTATCAGTTGTCTCTATATTAGTGCGCTATTTTCAAATAGGAAAGAAAAGGACGAATAAAATGGAACAGTTATTAAACCCCGGAACGCTGATATTCCTCATACCATTGGCTGCCATAATTGGTGCTTTTGTTGTCAAACTACGTAAAATGGAAATCCAACGCACGGATGGAGCAAATGATGAGGTATTAAGAAGTGTACAACGTGAGCTGATTTCCCTTAAACGACGAATGGAAAATATCGAAACCATTGTTGCCGGAGACGAACCGGAAAAAAGGACACAAACCTCGCATCTTGATGAAAGAGATGAATCTGATGACTCTTTGAATGATCAGCGTCTCAGGAACATGTTGCGCTAAGCTGGTTAGGCAATCTTCGCAGTGATATTTCAGAACCGAATGATAACTATCACCGACCGAATTGGCGAAGATGATGATTGATATGCCGGTAACTCAATCTACCCCAGTCCTTTTTATTAAGCTGACCTAATATCGGGTGGATTCCCCATTCGTCTAAACTGCGCTTATTCGGAAATTCCCGAATAAGCATCTGCAGCTGTTCCATTTCTCTGTTCCAATCGCTCCTTTGGGGATTCTTCCATGATTCAGCTGTAGGCAATCCATGCGGCCATGGCACGATATAGATAACCAGCTTCTTCAATGGCCAAAAGCGCCATATTGGATTCAGTGGTTTTTCGTGATTAATCCCCAAAGCACATTTCATTTGCATTGAAACGTGGGCTATCATCTGAGGAGCGGACATTGTGCCCCACTTCGGTTTGTCATCGGGGAACAATCCGGACAACCGGTTCAACACATCTTTCCTACATCCCGCATCCAGCAACGTTTGCATAATCCATGATCCGATATATCACAAAAAGGTGCAACCGTCACTGTTATAAATTGTAGCAGATCACTCGGGATCGTGCTTATTTAGTCGTTATACCTCACCCAGACCTTCCCCGGATCTTTCGGGGCCGGGACAAGCTTTCCCCATATCCATGAAAAGGGGCTATCTTTAATTTTTGTCCGCGAGAATCCGCGTCTTCTGTGTTGTCCGTGTTCTATTCTTTTCAATCGACACTAATCTCGAATTCACGTTATGTACATTATAAAATCCGATTACGTAATGCCTTCACCACAGCTTCCGATTTGGAATGCACATGCAGTTTCTCATAAATATGCTTCATGTGCGTCCGGACTGTTTCAATACCGATATTTAGATCGCGTGCAACCATCTTATAACTCGAACCGCGTACCAGTTCATGCAAAATCTCCTTTTCCCGATGTGTCAGGTTAAAATTCTGGACGGGTGGTACAATCGTTTTAAATAGATTCAGCACTTTGTGGGCAATGACAGGTGTCATGGGTACACCTCCGTTACTTGCTTCTTCAATGGCTGAGGTAATCATTTCCAGAGGCATTTTCTTGAGAAGATAGCCGGATGCCCCGGCTTGAAGGGAAGCAAAAATTCTATCATTATCCTCGTAAACTGTTAACATGATAATCGTTAGATCCGGGTACGATTGCCTGAGTTTTTTTACACAATTTATGCCGGAGGTTTTGCCGAGATTGATATCCATCAACACGACGTGGGGAAGCGGCGGCAAAATATCGTGTACTGCCTTATCGCAGGAATCGTAAGAACCATATAACCGGAAGCCATCAGTGGCATTAATCAAGGTAGACAATCCCATCCTTACATCCGGATCATCTTCAACAATGGCCACGTATATATCCGTATGATTCATGATCCTTTACCCCAGGATTTGTTAACTGCTCGTATGTTTTATTGTAGTACAAATTTCCCTGTTAAGTAATCACCAATTTGGGGGATACATCGGGCGGATAAGTGACCTGATTTTGCTGCCTCTTGTGAAAGAGGAACCCAGCTATATGAACAATAAAGATGGCTAACCAGGAAACGCTATGACTTCAATGGCACGGATAACTCCGTCCTGGTTCCCTTCCCGACCTGCGAAGTCACTACAAGTTTTCCGCCAATATCTTCAGACCTTTTTTTAATATTGTGCAATCCGTTACCCCCACTTTCCTGCATGGTATCGAACCCCCTTCCATTATCACTGAAAATAATATATAGCGTATACGGCGATTTTTTCTGTGGCGAATTCGCTCCCATCACTTCAATTTTTATTTCGGCTTTTGTTGCGCCGGAATGTCGGGCAGTATTATTCGTTATCTCTTTGAAGATCAACAACAGATTATGCCTCGCATGGAGGTCGAACGTGATATCAGGAATGGTATCAGGAGTCGTTAAATAAACTTCGATGCCCTTTGCCTCAAGCAATCCAACAACAAATTCTTCCATTCTTAAAATTACGTCTGCCAGCGTCTCATTTCCCGGGTTTATAGACCAAATGATATCATTCATCGCATCCATCAAATTACGCGAGATATTCTCAACCCTTTCGGAAAAGTGAGCTGCATGTTCGGGGTCATTTTTTGCCTCCCGGCGTGCCAGTTCACTATAAATGGATATGCTCGATAATGCGGAACCGATGTCATCGTGAAGATCGGAGGCGATATCGCTTCTGAGCCGGGCCAATCTCAGCAATTGCTTATATCGATACCGGTTGACCAGCGATGTTATAGTTACAATCAGAAGAATTCCTGAAAAGATCATCAAGCCGATAAACCAGAATTTTTTCCAGTATGGAGTCAGTATTGTGAATGACAGGCTGGCCGGCAGCGGGCTCCAAATTCCATTTACAACAGTTTTAGCTAAAAACGTGTATGTTCCCGGCGGCAGGTTTCTGTAATTGACAAGGGTTTGTCTGCTTGGCGAGGTCCAGGAACTATCCAAACCAACGAGTTTATAGGTATAATGCACGTCTGAACTTTTCTGGAACTGCACACCTGCAATCTCAATGCTTAACTCGTTACGACTGTAGGGAAGCGGAGTTATTGCCAGGTGGCTTACTGGAGATCTCAGGAACCGGTAAATGTCAGCAAAATGCGTTACGTCGGGTAAAACCGGGAGGGTCCCGATTTGACGATTGCCCTGGGTAACATTCTTAATATATATGGTTGACAAATTCTGTTCCCTGTTCCCTCCGGGGTATCGAAAGAGGAACAGGGAGCTGGAAGTGCAAAATAAAATGGTGTCGGCTGATGCTGAATAAACATAATTCACATCATCGATTAGTAATCCCGGAAGGGAATGATAACTTCGCCAGGTCCTTCCATCATACAGCGAGAGTCCGTGAGCCGTACCAAACCACATTCTGCCCCGGCTGTCCTGGGTAATACTTCTTATCCAATTACTTTCAAGAACATTTTGTTTTGAGAAATTCCGGAAGGATTTCCCATCGTATCGAAAGAGTCCCTTATCCCGTGTGGCTATCCAAATATTTCCACTGCGATCCTCGAACAGGTCCCTTATCATTCGGCTTGTGAGCCCATCTTGATTACCAAAATGTTTGAAACTGCTTCCATCAAACATATAGAGACCTGCACCCCAAAAACCCAGCCAAACTCTCCCTTTATGGTCAATTATCAGGGTTCTTAACGAACTGCCCGG